>NZ_JBFULV010000020.1:0-83986 GCF_054049715.1 Rhizobacter sp. P5_C2
GCCGGCGCGAGCGCGGTGCAGGCCCGGGCGTACACGCTGGGCCGCGACATCGTGTTCGGCGCCGGCGAGTTCGCGCCGCACAGCGACAGCGGCAGGCACCTGCTGGCGCACGAGCTGACCCATGTGCTGCAGCAGCAGGGCGGCGCGCCCCTGCAGCCGCAGGCACAGCCGCTGCGCCGCCGGCCCGCTCCCGCGACGGCCACCACGGCCGCACCGACCACCGCCGCCGCGCCGCCGGATCCGCTGGCCGCAGCGCTGACCGACTCCGAATGGCGGCAGGTCGACCTGTGGATGAGCCGTGGCGTGATCGGCGTCGACAAGCTGGGCGCCGACGCCGCCGAGAACGCGAACCTGATCGCCGCCAACCTGTTCTGCGAGCGCGCGCTGTATGCGCCGGAGTTTCGCGAGGGCGACCTGCCGCCGGTGTGCCTGTTCCCGCGGCTCGCGACCGACAACCCGCGTGTGGTGGCACTGAGCAAGGAGGTGGCGCGCTTCGGCCCGCTGGTGCACTGGCCGGCGGTGCCGCTGGACAGCCGGCAGGTGCGCGCGATGGACCGCCTGGTCGACGTGCATGCGTTCCCGGTGAACGCCGCGGCCGGCATCGTCGGCAACCTCGTCGTCGAGTCGGCGGTGCTGCCGAGCCGCATCGAGCGCAGTGACGAGAGCACGCCGATGCGAAGTCCGCGTATCACGGGAAAGCCGGGTGTCACGGGCAAGGCCACCGACTTCTCGCCCCCGGAGGTCAAGGGCCGCGACGAGCGCAAGCAGGTCGGGCCGCAGCCGCCCGGCATCGGGCTGGGTCAGTGGACCACGCCGGCGCGCCGCGACGCGCTGTTCGCGCGCCAGGGCAAGGGCGCATCGATCCTGTTCGACATGGATGCGCAGGTCGATTTCCTGGTGACCGAGGTGCGGGCCATCCGCGGCCTCGATGCCGCACTGATGCGTGCCGGCATCTCGGCCGATGCGGCCAGCGACGAGTTCCTGTACCAGTTCGAGATCCCGAAATCGATCACCGACGGGCACGGCGGCAAGCTGCCACGCTCCGACCCCGCGGTGCAGACGGAGTTCGGGACGCGGCGCAGGAATTCGCAAAGCGCGCTGCGGGCGTACCGCAAGGCCCATCCCTAGTGAGCGCACATGGCGACCGAACGCGCAACGACCACCCGCCTGCCGGCAGGCCGCACGGCACCGCGCGAGGTGCAAGCCGCGGCGCTGCGGCAGGCGCAGCCCGTGGGCCTGGCCTCGGCGCGGGGAGCTTGCGCCTGCGGCGGCGGTTGCCCGCGCTGCCGCGGCGCCGCGCTGCAGCGCAAGCCGCAGCTCAGCACGCCGGGCGATCGCTTCGAGCGCGAGGCCGATGCGGTCGCCGACCAGGTGATGCGGATGGCGAGCGCGACGCCGGTGTCGGCCGGAGTCGCTGGGATCAGGAGCTTGCAGCGCAAGTGCGCCGACTGCGAGGACGAGGTGGAGGGCGCGACGATCCGGCGCGAAGCCGCTGGGGCCGGCGCGCAGTCGCTCGATACCGAGTCCGCAGCCCGCGCCGCGCAGCAAGGCGGGGCGCCGCTGTCGCCGGACCAGCGCGACTTCTTCGAGCCGCGCCTGGGCCATGACCTGGGCCACGTGCGCGTGCACACCGGTGGCTCGGCGGAGGCCGGCGCGAGCGCGGTGCAGGCCCGGGCGTACACGCTGGGCCGCGACATCGTGTTCGGCTCGGGCGAGTACAAGCCTGGCACGCCGGCCGGCCAGCGCCTGCTGGCGCACGAGCTGGTGCATGTGCTGCAGCAGGGCGAGCACCACCCCGACGCGCAGGCGGTGCAGCGCACGCTGAAGGTCGACGCCGCGGCGTCCGACGACCCGGCCACCGCGATCTCGACCATCAAGCCGCTGCTGACGGCGTTGTGCCCCGATTTCGACATCGCGGCGACCGGCCAGGTCTTGCCGAACAAGGGCAGCGATTGCGCCGGCTTCAAGTTCGGCGCGCTGGCCAAGGGCAAGCAGCAGGTCGGCTGCTGCTGCCTGTGCACGCTGACGGCGGCACCGGACGCCTGGCGCATCGTCGTGACCACCAAGGACGCACCCACCACCGACGAGGCCGGCAGGCAGGTCTCGATGACCCCCACGGCCGGCCCGGCGGCGCCCTCGCTGAGCTACTGGACCGCGGCCCAGAAGGTGCAGACCCTGCCGCTCACCGAGGCCTTCGGGCACGAGCTGTGCGGCCATGCGGCGCTGATGCAGATCAAGGCGCATCCGTCGTCCAGCGCCCCCGACACCGACCGCGCCTACAGCGACGTGCACGACCCCACGGTGCGCATCGAGAACGCGCTCGCCACCGAGATGGGCCTCGGCGGGGACCGGCGCGGCCTGGCCGGCAGTGGCACGCACCGCGGCGAGTCGCTGCGAGTCTTCAGCGTCGGGCCGTATGCGGCCGATGCCGACGACCCGGCGCCGTTCGCCGCGCAGATCAAGGCGGCGGTGGATTTCCTGAACGGCAACGAGCTGCTGCTGGTCGACGAGATCGGCCAGCGCAGCGCGGCCGACAAGACGGCGACCGTCGGCAAGACGCGCGCCGACAAGGTCGAGGCGGCGCTGAAGAAGGGCATCGCGAAGGCGGACGTCGCGGTCGAGACCACGCCCGGCGTCGACGAGACGCTGACCCGCGTGCGGCCGGCCACCGATGGCGGCGTGGGTGCGACGCCGGGTGTCGAACTGCGGATGGCGATCCGCCCCGCCGGGCTGGTCGTGCCGGCCGGCGCGGCACCGCCGAAGGCGCCGGTGCACGTCGGTCCCGCGAACCCGGCGGTGGTGGCGGCGCTCAAGGCCAAGGGGGCCGTCAACCCGTGCCACGTGCTGCTGTCGGGAACGGCCTGGCCTTGATCAGAGCTGCGAAATCACCTGGCTGGGCACCCCGTCCGATGTGGTGTTGCCGATCACGCGGTTGTTGCCGAAGGACACGTAGGAGCCGCCACCGACCGGCGGAAAGAAGCCGTAGCTGTTGCCCGACAGAAGCGTGTTGGCCAGCCAGATGATGGCGCCTGCGCCCTTGGCCAGCACGCCGCCGTCGCGGTTTCCGGATGACACCACCCGATCCAGGCTGATCGTGGAACTGCCACCCGTCGACGATGCCGCGACGCCCGAGGTGCCGTTGCCGGTGAGCAGGCTGTCGCTGACGCTGGCCGAACAGTTGTCGTTGAGGCGAATTCCCGTCAAGCCGTTGGCGGCCGAGGTGCTGTTGAACACCGCCAGCCTCGCGACACCGGCCGTCGGGGCGAGCCAGATGCCGTGTCCTGCGTTCTCGCGGATCACGCTGTTGGTCACCGTGACGTTCGTGGACGCGCTCGTGAGCACATCGATGCCGTTGCCGGTCTGCCCTCGAATGATGACCTGATCGATCTGGACGCTCGCCGCGGACAGCACGCGGATGCCCGCCTGCCCGCTGCCGTTCGCGACCGCGTCGATGGAGAGGTGGCGCAGCGTCACCTGGCCCGCGCCTGCATTGACGATGATCCCGTTGGTGCCGGCGTTCAGCACGCCCGCGAGAACACCGGTGCAGTCGATGACGATGGACTTCGTGATGGTGACGGCACCGAAACCTCCCGGGTCGATGCAATTGATCTCGCCATTCGTCGCGGTCTTGCTGATCGCTCCGGCGAAGGTCTTGCAAGGGGCCGTCCGGCTGCACGGGTTGACGTCGTCACCGACCCCGGAGACCCAGGTGCGCGAGGCCTGCGCTGACGCGACCTGCGGCACGCTCGACAGCACGAGCGCCGCGACCACGGCAACTGACGACGAGAGGATGGCCCTGATGATTTGCATGGATGCTCCGATCTGTTGATTGATGAAGAAGCGGTCTTCAATATCGCATCGGAGGACATCGATCACAACATCGAAATCACCGAGGGCCTATCCCACACGCCCCCGCGCCAGTGCCCTGAACCCCTTGAGAAGTCTCACCCCGAACCCTTGCGGAAGCGGCCGCCACAGATCGACCGAACTGGACAAGGTGACCTGCAGGAAATTGCGCGGATGGCGTTGCCGAACGATGGGCGAAACCGAATGCCATGACGCGTTGTTGCAGGGGAACATGACCAGCCGGTTCGCGCGCGGCACGATGGTGGTGGTGGCCCCGCCGGCACCATGCAGCAACAGGTTGCCGCCATCGGCCTCGGAGGGCTCGGACTCGGTGAAATAGAGCAGCATCGTCGCCGCACGCCTGCGGTGATCGACGTGAACGTTGCGCTTGTAGCCGACCCGCCCCTGCATCAGGTCGAACCTGACCCACAGATCGTCAGGCGCCAGCTCGTTGGCCGGCGGGTGCCGACTTTCTTTCTCGGCCCTCGACTCGACATGCAGCACGTGGCGCGCGTGATCCAGGTTCACCACCGCATCCTTCGAGAAGCAGGCAGCGAACTGCCGCAGCATGAAGTCGGTGAAGGCCTGGCTGTCACACGCCTTCCACAGGTCGCTCCACGCGCCATGGGTGGTCATGAGGCGGTCGAACCCGGCATCGCCTGGGTGGATGGTGAAGCCGGTCGGACCCGTGGCCGGCGGGCATTCCGGAAAGGTCGAAGCCAGTTCGTCGAACAGGTCCCGAGGCAGGAAGCCGTCGACACAGACATGGTCGAAGGGCAGCGTGTTCACCGGGAACGGCGGGCGATTCCACAGGTCGGAGACCGCGGGTTCAGTCATGGCGTCATCCTTTCGGCCGGGCGAGTTGGGCAAGACGCGAGAACTGTCGCCGAGCCCACAGCGTCGCGGCGGCCGGCAAAGGCTCCAGGCGCGACACATCCTTCTCGCGGGCGAGAAAGCGCCGCCGCCACTCGTCGGACAGCGCATCGCGCTGGACGTCGAGCGTCACCCGCTGCGGTTGGATCGGGTGCGCCCCCTCCAGACCGATGAAGCGGGCCACGGCATCGACGGCCGCTTGCGGTCGTGCCGCAACGTCCTCGTAGTTCAACTGCAGCGGCTCCAGGCCATTGCGTGCGAAGAAGAATTTCCAGCGTCCGGCGTCGCGGGCCGTCCGTGCCAGCGAATCGCAAATGGCGCGATGGTCGAACCGCGGGTCCGCCTGCACCGGTGCCGTCGAGCGGTATTGCCCGGTCTGGGTCGAGCGCACATCCGAGATGGCCTGGCCCAGCAGGTCCTGCCTCTCCAGGTGGATCCAGTGCAGCTGCGGCAACGCACTCGGCCAGTCGAGGCCGGCAATGCGGTCGAAGCTGGCGCAGAACATCTTCATGCCGTGCACGCCGTTCCCGGTGCCGCCGCGCAGCAGCAACTGCTGCAGCTGGGCATGCGGTTCGAGCGGATAGTCGGCGTCCCCGCGCAAGCGGATGCCGGCGCCGTTGAACCAGTCCTGCGGCCGGCCCAAGGTGCCCGTCGAGGCGAGCAGCTCGCACAGGTAGTTCGATCCGCTGCGAGGGTAGGAACAGATCACGTACGCAAGGGGGGTCGGGGTCGTCATCGGGCAAGTTCTTGCACGGCTGGTGGTCGCGGGGCCGACAGGATGAAATCCCGGCATCGCTCGGCCAGTTGTCGCGCCAGCGGCCGCCAGTGCTCGGGGTTGGGCGGCGGCGCCTTCAGGTCGAAATCGAAGCGCCCCGACAGGAAGGCGGCCGGCATCGCGACGTGCGCCAGGTCGAACCCCGGCTGCTGGCGCCTGCGATCCGGATCGACGGGCACGAACAGCACCGGCGTGCCGAATGCCAGGCAGGGCAGGGTGCAGTGCAGCCGCGTCGTGACCACCGCACGCGCGC
The DNA here is from genome assembly GCF_054049715.1 of Rhizobacter sp. P5_C2. NCBI lineage: Bacteria > Pseudomonadati > Pseudomonadota > Betaproteobacteria > Burkholderiales > Sphaerotilaceae > Rhizobacter > Rhizobacter sp. P5_C2. The sequence continues at coordinate 5,748 of NZ_JBFULV010000020.1, forward strand.
GCGCATAGAGATCGAGCAGGGCCTGCGCGGTGGCCATGCGCTGCGCATGGCCCGTCGTGACCGCATCGTGATGCGTCACGCAGACGACCCGTGAAGCCGTCCGACGCCTCAGGGCCTCGACGTGCTGTGGCGGCAGATCACACGCCACGACGACATCGTCGCGCACCGCTGAACTCGCCGGCAGCGTCAAGGTGAGGCATCCGGAATGCCAGCTCGGGATGCGGTGACGCTGCAGGAGTTCGAACGTGGCCAGGTCGCGTGCGCCGACCGGGCCGTTCGCCGTCAGCCACGCCCGCCCCTGCGGCGTCAGCATCCGGGCGGCGGGCGGCGCGCGCCAGATGCGCCTGCGCGAACGCCGGGTGCTGAAGTGCATCGACAGGAGCAGCGGGCGGATGCGTGGGTGTGGCGGCCACTGCATGGGCGGTCCGAGGTACCACCCGTTGAGGATGGCGTGCACCGGGCCGGCACCGTCCGGCTCCCGTTGCAACGCGTCGCGCTGCAGCAGAGCGTCGACGCGTGGCAGGAAGCGCTGCGCAGCGATGCTTTGAACCTCATCGCCCAGGTTGGTCGTCTCGTAGGTGAGCAGCCCGAAACTCATGGCGCCCCCGTCGGCACCCGCTCGACCACGCTGCCGTGGCGAACGTCCAGGATCCGGTTGCAGCCGCGCAGTGCTGCGTCGCGGTGGGTGACGATCAGGATCGTCATCGACGCCCCGAGCGCATCCAGCGTGTCCAGGATGCCGGCCTCGGTGGCCGCATCGAGCTGGCTCGTCGCCTCGTCGAGCACCAGCACCGGCGCCTGGCGATACAAGGCGCGTGCGATGGCGATTCGCTGCCGCTGCCCGCCGGACAACAGAACACCGCCGTCGCCGACGCGGGTGTCCGCGCCCGACGGCAACGAGGCCAGCCACGGCACGAGCCCGGCGCCGCGGACGGCACTGTCGAACTGCGCGGCATTCACCGGGCTGTTCACCGCCGAATCCATGACGACGTCTCGAACGGATGCATCGCGCAGGTACACGTTCTGCGCGACACAGGCCAGCTGCCGCTGCCAGGCCCACAAGCGCTCATGCGAATCGAGCGGCACGCCATCGACCAGAAGACGTCCCGCGGTGGGCGCCACCAGGCCCAGCAGGATGTCGAGCAGGCTGGTCTTGCCGCTGCCGGAGGGGCCGACGATCGCCACGCGTTCGCCCTTGCGGATCGTCAGGTCGACATGGCGCAGGACGAGCTCGCGGTCGTCGTAGCGCATCTCCACCTGTTCCAGGGTGATCGAGCGCTCGAACGGCACGGCAGCGGCCGAGACCTGCGGCATCGGCAGCGCAGGCCGCTGCATCAGGCGAAGCGTTTGTGCGAGCACGTCGCTGTTGGCCTTGAAAAGCCGCCACCCCGCGTGGCTGCCGTTGATCATCGGCAGCAAGCGCTGCATGCCCAGCGCGGCCACGCCGATCACCGGGATGCCGGGAATCAGCCCCCCGGTTCGGCTGGACAGCAGCCAGACCAGCGCGACCGCGACCAGCACGACGACCAGTTCCACGACATGACGAGGCCCCAAGGCGGCGAAACGATCGCTCGCCTGGCGGGACCGGTAGTCCGCCTCCGCCTGGCGGAACTGCTCGGTGGCACGCGACTGCTCATGCGAGAGAACCAGGTCGCGAAAACCGCTCTGTGCTTCATGAACCACGTGGAGGCGGCGCACGGCCAGGGCCTGCAGCGTGGGCAATCCGTGTCCGGTGCGGCGGGTCGCCCAGACACTCGAGGCTCCGTACACCAGCGCCAGCAAGCCCAGCACCGGAAGGACGACGATGGGCGCGATGACCAGCAGGTAGGCCAGCAGCACGGTGGCCAGCGCGACGCTGACCAGGGCCTGCGCCAGCGGCCCGAGTGCGCCGTTCACCAGGCGCTGCATGTCTTCGAGCGCCGCGAACAACTCGGCAGACTCGCGCTTCACATGCTGAAGATAGGGTTGCCTGAGGGCACGGGAGAAGATCTCGGAACTCGCATCGCCGGCAAAGGCCAGCACGAACCCGTCCTGCAGTTTGAGGGTGGCCAATCGCGCCCCCGCGAGCGCGATGGCGCTGCCCGCAAAAACGAGCGATGGCACCAGGAGCTGTCGCTGGTCCACGGCATGCACGACGGTGGTCAGGAATTCCTTCAGGGCGATGAGCGTTCCGAGCTCGGCAGCCCCTGCGATGAGCATGACACCGGTCGTCAGGCCCACGGTGCGCCTGCGGCGAGCCGGGAGCACACGCCAGAGTGTCGCCAGCAAGGCCGCGGGGCTCATTCGGTCACCGGCCCATCGATGCGACCCAGGTTGATCGAAGGCTTGCCGGGCACCCATCGAAAGAGGTGGCCTGGCGGGAAGCGCCGGCGTGTGCGCCAGTTTCGCCACGCCAGTCGCATGCGGGTGGCCTGGCGCGCCATCGACGGCGACAGGCTGCAGACGAGGGCCCAGGCCATCACGCGCGCACTCGCGCTCAGGGGCCACAGGCGCATCCGCGCTGCCATGTCGGCCAGGATGCCGGGCGACCGGTGCGCCCAGAGTCGCAGGCCACCCAGTGTCCGGAAGACTTCAGGCTCGAGCCTGGCGGAGCCGTCGTGCCTGAACTCGCGCTGCTTCAGCGTGGCCGGCATGGCGTTCAGCGCCTGCTCGACATCCGCCTGGTCATCGGTCAGGCGCGCATTCATGCCGGTGACCCGGTACAGCAGCAGGTCATCGGCAATGACGAGGATGTCGCCGACTTCGACCAGCCGGAGGTAAAGCTCGGCATCCTCGAAATAGTTCGCGCGCTGGCAGTACCCGCCGATCTGGTCGAACGCCCATTTGCGGTAGAGCACCGAGGAATGCGCGATCGGGGGCGTGGGCCGGCCGAGGAGCGTCGACCGATCCACGCCGCGAACGGGCCGGTCGGCACCGTCGATGAGACTGAAGAGCGCGCCGACGAGCACCGCGGACGGATTCTCGGCCAGCGCCCGCAGTTGCAGCTCCAGCCGGCGCGGATGGCACAGGTCGTCGGCATCCATGCGGGCGACCAGCGGCGCACGCGCTTCGTTCGCGACCCAATTGGAACTGCGTGCCGGCCCGAGGCGCACCGCACTTGTCAACACGCGAATGCGCGGATCGAGCCTGGCGAAGGCCTCGGCGCATTCGGCGGACCCGTCGGTCGAGCAGTCATCCCCGATCACGAATTCAAAGTCACCGAAGCTCTGCCGCAGGATCGCTTCGATGGCCGCGCCGAGGTAGGGCATGGCGTTGTGCACCGGCATCACGACGCTCAATCGCGGCACCGCACCCTCGGTCAAGCCAGCCCCTCAGGCCGGTCGCGCGTCAGATGAATCATGAGTATTGCTCCCCGTGATGACCTCCGGGGATGGTGCCACATCGCAATGCAGCGCCACTTCATCGAGCAGGATGTTCAGGGCTCGGCGATCGAGCGCCTGCAACGCAGCGGAGCGTTGCGGGTCGTCTTCGGGCAGCAGCGACGCGGCACCCAGGTCGCTGAGCAAGGCACGACCTTCGCCATCGACCAGCAGGTTGTGTGCATAGAGATCGCCATGGGCGAGACCGCATGCATGCAGGTGGTCCAGCGCCTCGGTCGCCGCGCGTGCGACCGAGGTGGCCTGGGCGACGGACAAGTGCAAGTCGGCGCTGTACACGTCGCGGCTGCAGCTGACCATGTTGGGCGGTCCGGCGAGTGGCTTCCACTGCGGGGCGAGGCGCGGCAGCACGAGGCCTTGCGTGCCGTCAGGATGATCGGCGAGGGCGCCGAGCACGCCGACAAGGTGAGGGTGGCGGCCGGCCCTCAGCGTGGCGGCGATCTCGCAAGCGGGCAGGCCGTCGCTGGTCACAGCGCCCTTGAACAGTTTCACCGCCACGTCTTGCGCCGGGCCGCCGGCCGGCTGCCACTGCGCCGCATGGATGTGACCGGACGCCCCTTCGCCCAGCAGCGCTTGCAGCCGCAACTCGCGCCACGCGATCGGCGCGACGGTGGTCGTGGCCTGCGCGGCCTGCTCGCGCGCAGCGCTGAACGGATTGCCGGCATGGGCCAGCCAGGCCAGTTGCGGCAAGGCCAGCAGCTCGTCGGTCAACGCATGTTCTGCGCGCTCGAAGGCGTTGGCCGACAGCCGAAGCAGTTCGAGCCGCTGCAGGCGATCGATGCCCGCCGGCAGCCGCGTGAGCTGGTTGCCGGCCAGCATCAGCTTCTGCATGCGGCTGCAGTCGGTCAGCGTCGACGGCAAAGCCGCGATGCGGTTGTCGGTCAGGATCAGCCAGCGCAGCGTCGGTGCGAGCGCCGCGGCCGGCACGTCGGCGATCTGGTTGGCCTTGAAGCCCATCGTGTCGAGCGCCGGCAAGCGGCCCAGTACCGGCGGCAACGCGGTGAAGCGGTTGCCGGAAGCGAACAGCGTGTGGAGCCTGGTCAGGCGCGCCAGCCCGTCGGGCAGCGAGCTCAGCGCGTTGCCCGACACGTCGAGCACCTCGAGCGTGTCGGCCAGCATCAGCACCTCGACCGGCAGTTCGGTCAGGCCACCGCCGCGCAAGTCGAGGCGGGTGCAGCCTTGCAATTCGCCGGCGCGCAGGCGGGCCAGCGTGCGGGCAGTGCTCAGGTCGGGTTGCAGCGTGTGGTCCATCGGGCAGATCGGCGGGCGGCCCGCATTCTCGGTCATCGATCCAGCGCTTGACATGCAGGTATTTGCCTGCCTATCATGGGCTCACGCACGAACCTCGCAACGGATGGACGCAGACAAGGTATTCAAGGCACTGGGCGACCCGACCCGCAGAAAGCTGCTCGACCTGCTGTGCGAGCACAACGGGCAGACGCTGGGCGAGCTGTGCGAGCACCTCGACATGGCGCGGCAATCGGTCACGCAGCACATCGGGCTGCTGGAAGCGGCCAACCTGGTGAGCACGGTCTGGCGTGGCCGGGAGAAGCTGCATTTCATCAACCCGGTGCCGCTGCACGAGGTCTATGAGCGGTGGGTGCGCAAGTTCGAACGTCAGCGGCTGAGCCTGCTGCACGACCTGAAGAAGGAACTCGAAGGAGAGTGACGATGAGCAAAGAGAAAACCAGTTTCGTCTACGTGACCTACATCCGTTCGACGCCGGAGAAGGTGTTCGAGGCGATCACGAAACCGGAGATCGCGCGGCGCTACTGGGGCCACGAGAACGTGTCCGACTGGCAGCCGGGATCGGACTGGCAGCACATTCGCGCCGACGAGCAGCGCACGCTGCAGCTGGTCGGCAAGGTGATCGAGGTGTCGCCGCCGACGCGCCTGGTCATCACCTGGGCGAACGCCTCGCAGGCGGACGATCCGGGCAGCTACAGCCGTGTGAGCTTCGACGTGGCGCCCTACGACGAGATGGTGCGGCTGACCGTCACCCACGACGAACTCGAGGCCGGCAGCGGCATGGCCAAGGGCATCCAGCAGGGCTGGCCGATCGTTCTGTCGAGCCTGAAGTCGCTGCTCGAGACAGGGCAGGGCATCGATGTCTTCGCCAAGCCCAAGGCGGCGTGAAGCCATGACGACGCCCTACACCGGCGGATGCGCGTGCGGCGCGATCCGCTATGCCACACCGCACCAACCCATCTTCCAGAACCACTGCCAGTGCCGCGACTGCCAGCGGCGCAGCGGCACCGGGCATGGCTCCTGGCTGACCTTTGCCGCACGGGCCGAGATGGCGATCACCGGCGAGGCGACGCACTGGGAGGTTGCCGGCGACAGCGGCAACGTGAAGATCCACGCCTTCTGCCCGCGCTGCGGAACGCCGGTGTTCCTGCGCTTCGCCGCGATGCCGGACCTGATCGCGGTGCCTGCGGGCAGCCTGGACGAGCCGGGGCGCTTCGATCCCCACGTGCTCACCTACCGCGTGCGGGGGCTGGCGTGGGATGCCGTCGATCCGGCGCTGCAGGCGTTCGAGCGAATGCCGGTCGCCCAGGGCAGCGCCTCGCCGTGACTCACTTCTTGTCTTTTTTCTCGAGCGCCTCGAGGCGGCGGAGCTCCTCTTCGCGCTCCTTTTTCCTGTTTTCCCCGACAGCCTTCTCCAGCGCCTCCCGCAGCGCCTTGGGATCATTCTTGAGGTGATCCAGCCCCAATCGCTTCAATCGTGCATCCGAGGACATCCTGATCTCCTATAGCTTCTTCAGTTCCACTTCCTGATCTGCCCGAGCAATGACGTCGACCGGGCTCTCGTCGGTGGAAAGCACCGAGCTTGTGCCCCAGACGATTCCCGTGCCAGGCAGCCGCGGCTTCTCGATCGAGTCCTTGCTGTGCAGGATCTGGCTCAGCGTCAACAGGCGCGGTATGTTCATGACATTGAACGTCGCGTCTTCCTTGCTGATCAGCCAGTAGGTCTCGCTTCCGATGACCCGCCAGCGCACGTTCTTCTCGCTGATCTCGACCTTGGGCTTGCTGCGCATCGCCACTTCCCCCTCCAGCGGCTTGACGAAGATCGTCGGCAATCGAAGGCTGTTCAATTCCGCCACCTCGTGCCCGGTGTCCGCAGCGACGGAAAAATCCTTCCTTTCCTTCTGCCTGATCTTCTTGTCCTGCACATGAACATCGACGGCAGCCTGGGCTTCTCCCAGCACCTGCCTGACGGCGCCGGCCTGCACATCCCCGATCTTCGCCACGACGACAAAACTGAATTCGTCGCCCCCGTGCCGGAAACTCACGACGTCTGCCTTCAGTGACCGGACGTGCTTGTCGGCAGTATCAGACATGAACCTGAACACATTGTCGGAATCGCCACGCGTCAGGTTGTCGTTCAAGCCGCCCAGGTTTCTCACGTCGACCTCGACGTAGGCAGCGTACACGTCAGGCTTCTCCCTGACGAAGAGCCTGGCCTTTTCGACCGTTCCCAGGCGATCCCCGGCCGCGTCGAAGCCCGTCAACGGTTCTTTCTCGGACCTGCCCGCGATCTGGTACAGGTCCGCCGCCTGGACCTCGTCGAGCTTCAGTCGGTCCGCCAGTTCAAAGAATGAATCCCGTCGCGCCAGCGCCTGCCCTTTGAAGATGCCTGGCGCTGCGCCTTGAGATTCATGCCCGCCGCGTGGACCGATCCCGACATCGGCGGGCTCTCGCGCCTGATCGCGCTCGCCGGTGTCCGCATCGTCGCGTCGAGCGGGCCTCGCATCCATTTCGTCGACCTTGAAAGCCAGGTCCACGCCGGGCCGGCTGGGGGCTTTGGGGTTGGCGATGCCAGCCAGATCGCGTTCTTTCTTGACCTCGCCCCACGCCAGCTCGGCGCCCTTCAATGCAAGCTCCGTCTCTGCTTTGATGGTTTCCCCGGCGCCGACGATCATGAATCCGAACTGGCTTCCTTCATGCCGGTATCCCCGCACCTGGTATTTGATTCTCAATGCGGCGAGGCTTTGCCTCACGCAGTCCGCCATCCTCCCGAAGATCGCATCAGCACCGGCGTGCCCTTTGGCGGCATTCAAGCCGGCCAGGTTGCGGAACTTGATCGTGGCATAGAAGACCTTGTCGGTGTGGCCATCGCTTCCGACGTAGTCCCTGGCCAGCTTTCTGCTCGCATCCTTGTCCGTGGAGATCATCAGGTGGGTGACTGGATCCAGGTCGTCGCCGCCGCTTCGCCCATAGAGTTCCGTTGCGGCCTCCGTCTCGACGAGATACGTCTGCGCCTTCGCAATGAACGCTTCCTTTCGCAGTTCCGCACTGTCCTTGAATGCGCCCTGAATCACGCCGGTCCGTGACTGGAACGAACTTCCGAACGCTGCCTGCAGTGCGCGTCGCTGCGCCAGCAAGCGCGGCGACCGATCGATGCCCGCCTGGAAGCTGCCGTACCGGGTCGCGACCGCGCCAGCAGGGGGGCGAATCGGCTCTCGCTCGCCTGGCTCGGCTGCAGTGCCGCGCTGCGCCGTGTCGGGGCCGGTGTGGCTGGCTTTCATCGAAGCGCTCCTGGGTGGCAGACCCGTTCGTCCGCAGCACGCCCATGGTAGGAACCGCCGAGGTCCGGCGCCATCGGTCAATTGCTGAGATGTCGAGGAACTTCCGCGTACCCGCCTGGCGCGGTTGAAACGCCAGGGCGCCGTGCGGCCGGTCAGACCGCGGTCGGCGCGCCGCCTGCCGTGTCGCCGGATGCCTCGGGCGGATGCGTCACGATGCTCTTCAGCTCCGGCCGCGGCGCGCGCAGCGCGTCCAGGTCGGGCCGCGGCCGATGCAGCGCAGGTATCGTCTCGAAGCAGTGCTCGAGCGCTTGCGCGGCCGCGAGCAGAGCGGCATCCCCGCGCAGCCGCCCGATCACCTGCAGCCCGAACGGCATGCCATGTTCGTCGCGCCCGCAAGGAAGCGACAGCGCCGGGTTCGTCGCGAGCGTGACCACATAGGTCAGCCCGAGCCAGTGGTAGTAGTTGCGCATCGCCTGGCCGTCGATGTTCCGGGCATACAGCTCGGTCCACGGGAACGGCGTGACCGGCGTGGTCGGCGCGATGATCAGGTCGTAGCGCTCGAAGGCGCGCGCAAAGCGCCGCGCGATGCGCGTCTGCTCGAGATGCGCCCAGGCGCGGTCGGCGAGCGTGATCGACGCCGCCATCTCGACATTGGCGCGCACATTGGGCCCGAGCGTTTCGGGGGCGCTGCGGAAGGTGTCGGCGAATGCGGCGACGAAGCTCTCGGCGCGCAGCGTGTCGAACGCCCGGTCGGCGTCGCCCAGCTCGAGGTCGACCGGCTCGCAGCAGGCCACCCACGGCCGGATCGCTTCCACGCGCGTGCGAAACACGCGCCGGATCTCCGGGTCGACGATGCACAGGCCGAAGTCTTCGGTCGTGCCGACGCGAAGCCCGGCCAAGTCCACGCCGGCGAGCGGCCAGAACGACGCGCCGTGCGCCGCATGCGACAACGGGTCGCGTGGGTCGAAGCCGACCGCGGCGGCCAGCTGCAGCGCCGTGTCGCCGACGTCGCGCCCCATCGGCCCCAGCACCGAGAGGACCGACCAGCCGAGCGGCCGCGYATCGTTGGCCACCAGGCCGGGCGAGGGCCGCAGGCCGACCAAGCCGCACAGGGCCGCCGGGATGCGCAGCGAGCCGCCGGTGTCGGAGCCGGTCGCGATCGGCAGCATGTCGACCGCCAGCGCGGCCGCCGAGCCGCCCGACGAGCCGCCGGCGTTCAGCGCGGGGTCGAAGGGGTTGCCGGTCGCGCCCCACACCGGATTGCGCGTGTTGGCGCCGGCGCCCATGTCGGGCACGTTGGTCTTGGCGGTGACGATCGCGCCGGCCGCGCGCAGCCGTGCGACGAGCCCGTTGTCGTGCACCGGCACGTTGGCACGCCGGCCGACGTTGCCGTGGGTGGTGAGCAGCCCTGCGGTGTCCAGCAGGTCCTTCACGCCGAGCGGCAGGCCGTGCAGCAGGCCCAGCGGCACGCCGCGCATCACGTCGGCCTCGGCCTGGCGGGCGCTCGCGCGGGCGCGCTCGAAGTCGGTGGCGGCGATCGCGTTGACGGCGGGGTTGAAGGCTTCGATGCGCGCGATGCAGGCGTCCATCAGCTCGACCGGCGAGAGCTGCCGGCTGCCGATCAGGCGGCGCAGCTCGACGGCGGAGCGCTCGGGCAGCGTGGGGTCGTGGCTCATGGTGCTCACTCCAGCGGAATGTTGGCCTTGTGAACGTAGGCCCGCAGCAGCGGCATCTCCTTCGCCACGCGCGCATCGTAGAACGAGCCCGGCTCGTACGACACGTCGACGCCGGCCTTCTCGAGATCGGCGCGGCTGACGGGATCCGCCAGCGTGTCGGCGAGCGCCTTGCCCAGCACCTTCTGCACGGCAGGCGGCAGCCCGCGCGGCGCGACGATGGTGATCCACGGCAGCATCTCGAACCCGGGGTAGCCGGCCTCGGCGATGGTCGGCACCTGGGGCAGCGAGGGCGAACGCCGCGCCGACGTGACGGCCAGCGCCTTCACATGGCCGGCCCGCAGCATCGGCAGCGCGGCGACATTGGTGTCGAAGCTCAGGAGCACCTGGCCGCCGATCAGGTCCGTCATCGCCGGCGAGCTGCCCTTGTACGGCACGTGCAGGATGTCGACGCCCGCCACCAGCTTGAACATCTCGCCGGCCAGGTGCGCGGTGGTGCCGTTGCCGAACGATGCGTAGGCCAGCTTGCCGGGTTGCGCCTTGGCGAGCGCGACCAGCTCCTTCACGCTGTTGGCCGGCAGCGACGGGTTGGCCAGCAGCACCAGCGGCGAGGTGCCGATCAGGCCGATCGATTCGAAGCTCTTCTGGGCGTCGTACGGCAGCTTCGCCTTCAGCGCCGGGTTGACGGTGAAGGTGGTGTTGGAGCTGATCAGCAGCGTGTGGCCGTCGGCTGCCGCCTGGGCCACCGCGCCCGCGCCGATCGTGGTGCCGGCGCCGGCCTTGTTGTCGACGATGACGGGCTGGGCGAGCCGCTGTCCCATGCCCTTCGCGATGATGCGGGCCATCGTGTCGGTCGCGCCCCCCGGCGGGAAGGGCACGACCAGCGTCACCGGCTTCTCGGGGAAGCCGGCCGCCAGCGCCGGGCTGCATGCCAGCGCGCCGAGCAAGACGCAGAACAGCGAGGCGAGGCGGGTGGTGGTTCTCGACATGGACGGTCCTTTCGAAAAAAAAGATCAGCGCAAACGTTGCGGCGCCAAGGCGTGCACGTCGACGCCCTGTTGCACCAGGTCGGGCGGCAGGGCGGTGCCGCGCAGCAGCGAGGCGGCCAGCGCCGCGGCGCCGGCCGCGCTCTGGATGCCGTAGCCACCCTGGCCGGCGAGCCAGAAGAATCCGGGGCAGTGTTCATCCCAGCCGATCACCGGCTCGCCGTCGCGCACGAACGAGCGCAGGCCGGCCCAGGTGCTGGTGGGCCGGCGGATCGTGAGCGTGGTGACGGCCTCGATCTGGTGGATGCCGAGCGCGATGTCGAGCTCTTCGGGCACCACGTCGTGCGGCACGGTCGGGTCGGCATTCGCGGGCGAGCCGAGCAGCCGGCCGGCGTCGGGCTTGAAGTAGTAGCTTTCGTCGACACCGACCACGGCCGGCCAGTCCGACACGTCCGATCCTTCGGGTGCCTTGAACGTGAAGGCGCTGCGCCGGTGCGGCACCAGGCCGATCGGCGCCGCACCGAACACGGCCGCCACGTCGTCGGCCCAGGCGCCGGCGGCATCGACCACGGCCCGCGCCAGCACGGCCTCGCCGTCGGCCAGGCGCAGCGTCCAGTGGTCGTTGCTGCGCTGCGCGGCGATGACGTCTGCGCTGGTGCGGAGTTCGCCGCCGCGGGCGCGCATGCCGCGCAGGAAGCCCTGGTGCAGCGCGTTCACGTCGATGTCCTGCGCACCAGGCTCGTAGAGCGCGCCGTGCACCACGTCGGGCCGCAGGCAGCCGACGCGGGCCAGCGCCGCATCGGCGTCGACCCGATCGAGCAGGCTGCCGCTGGCCGCCAGCGTGCGCTGCATGGCTTCCAGCAGGGCCTCCTGGCCGTGCGTGGCGAGGTAGAGCACGCCGCGCGGCGCGAGCAGCGCAGCCTGGGTGAAACCGTGCGGTGGCGTCTCGTAGAACGCCCGGCTGGCCCGCGTCAGCGCACGCACGGCCGGCGGGCCGTAGCTCTCCATGAACATGGCCGCCGAACGGCCGGTGGCGTGGTAGCCGGGCTGGGTTTCGCGCTCCAGCAGCAGCACGCTGCGCTCACCGGCCAGCTGCCAGGCAAGCGACGCACCGGCGATGCCGGCGCCGACGATGGCGACATCAAATTCTCTCATACGAGAATTCTCACATGCGAGAATCGTGCCCGCAACCCCTGCCACAGGAACGATGCCCAAGCTTCGAACGACGAGTCGTCCGCCCGCCCGCACGACAGCCGCCGCCTTGCCCGACCGCGAGCGCGTCGGCGAGCGCCTGCGCGCCATCCGCAAGCGGCACGGGCTGACGCTGGGGGCGCTGTCCACCCGTTCGGGCGTCGCGCTGTCGACCTTGTCGAAGATCGAGCTCGGGCAGATCTCGGTGAGCTACGAGAAGTTCGCAGCGGTCGCGCGCGCGCTCGACGTGGACATCGCCTCGCTGTTCGACCCGGGCGCCGATGCGGCGCCGGCCGCGGGCCGCCGGCCGGTGGTGGTGCGCAGCACCCTGGACGCCGCACCCCGCTACGACGCCGAGAACTACGACTACCGCATGCTCGCCACCGGGTTCCCGGCCAAGCGCATGACGCCGCTGCACGGCATCGTCGTCGCGCGGCAGATGGCGCAGTTCCCCGACTACATCCGCCACCCGGGGCAGGAGTTCGTGATGGTGCTGTCGGGCCGCGTGCGCATCCACTTCGAGACCGGCGAGGTGGTCGACCTCGCGCGCCAGGAGTCGGCGTATTTCGACAGCGGCGTCGGCCACGTCTACCTGTCCACCGGCAAGGCGGACGCGCGCGTCGTGGTGGTGATGACGGAGTGAGGGGCGCCGGGCTCATCGTCATTCGTGTGGATGGCGCCGCTGCGCAGCATGAGCAGAATGGAGCGCTTGCAGGGAGAGCCTCTACATGAGCAATGACATCGCGTCGCAGCGCCGGCGCCTGCTGCTGTTGTCCGGCCTGGGCGGATCGGCGTTGGCGGCCGGGCCGGCCCGCGCCGAGGACGAGCTGGCCCACGGTGGCCACCACCCGCCCAGCCTGGACACCCGGCTCACGCGCGGCTACGGCGTGCGCCATCCCTTCGTCGGTGCCGGCATGGGCTTCGTCGCGCTGCCGTCGCTGGTGGCGGCGGTGTCGAACGCCGGCGGCATCGGCGTGCTGGGCAACGGCATCGAGCCGCCGCCCGGCACGCAGGCGCTGATCCAGTCGATCAAGGCCGTGACGGCGCGGCCCTTCGGCGTGGATTTCATCTTCGACGACTCGGCGTTCGGACCGCTGGTGACGGATGCGCACATCGATGTCTGCATCGCCGAGCGGGTGCGCCTGGTGGTGTTCCACATGAACGTGCCACCGCGCGCCTGGGTCGACCGGCTGCATGCGGCGGGGGCTCGGGTGTGGATGCAGGTGGCCTCGGTGCCGCAGGCGCTGGAGGCAGCAGCCGTCGGGATGGATGCGGTGATCGCCCAGGGCTCGCAGGCCGGCGGACACAACAAGAGCGGCACGCGCACGCTCAAGCTGCTGCAGCAGGTGGTCCACGCGGTGCGGCCGTTGATGGTGCTGGCCTCGGGCGGCATTGCCGATGGCCAGGGCGTGGTCGACGCCTTGTCCCACGGGGCCGATGGCGTCTGGGTGGGCACGCGGCTGGTCGCGTCGAGCGAGGCCCATGCGCATCCGGAATACAAGCGCCGCATCGTCGAAGCCCGCGGGCACGCCACGGTCACCACCACGCTGTTCGGACCGGAGTACCCCGGGCGGCCGTACCGCGTGCTGCGCAACCGGGTCGTCGATGAATGGGCCGGCAGGGAAGGGCAGGTGCCGAACCCGCCGCCGCCGCCCGCCGTCATCGGCAGCACGCTGCTGTTCCCGTTGACGCTGAAGCAGAACTACAGCATGCCCAAGTTCAGCGCCATCGTGCCGACGCCCGAAACGACCGGCGACTTCGAGGAGATGGGGCTGCCGGCCGGCTCGGAGAGCGTGAAGTTCATCAAGCGGGTGCAGCCTGCGGCCGAGATCGTGCGGGAGATGATGGAAGAAGCCCAGGCGCTCATCCGGGCGGCCTGACCGGGGCCGCTCCGCCCTGCGCGGCGCCTGGATGCCCGGCGATCTGCCGCGGGGTCTGCCCGAGGAATCGCTTGAGCGAATGCGTCAGGTGGGCCTGGTCGGTGAATTCGAGCTCGGCGGCCACTTGCGACGGCGCCTGCCCCAGGCGCAGCAACCGCGCGGCCTCGTGGGCGCGGGCAATCTGCTGGAAGGCCTTCAGGCCGAGGCCGGTCACCTCTGCGAAGTGGCGCTGGATGCTGCGCTCGTCGAGCCGCTGGCGCGCGCCCTGCAGCGCGCGCGAGACCACCGGGTCACGCTCCAGCAGGCCCTTGCGCGCCAGCGCGGACACGAACGCTTCGACGTTGTCGAAGCGGGGCACCTCGAAGCGATCGGGGCCGATCCAGACACTGCGATCCGCCTCCACCGGGCACGGCACGCCCTGGTTGAACGTCAATCGCCCCGGCAGGCGGGGCATGTAGACCTCGGGCTTGAAGGCGATCGTCAGCATCTCGTCGCCGGCCCGGCTGTCCACCGCGAGGGGTGCCGCGATCTGCCCGGTCTGGATGACCAACAGCGGGCCGCCGCCGCGGCGCAAGAACAGCAGGTCCCAGGAGCCGTCGGGCAGCGCCATCTCGCGCACGTCGCCGGCGTAGCGGGCACGGCGGACCTTCGCCACCAGGGGCGAGTCCGCCGCGCGCTCTTCTTCAGTGATCGTTCCTTCTGTGGGGGACATCCTGTTGCGCCTGCAGTCCGACGAAGAAGCGGCGCAGGTCATCGGCGACGAGGTCGGGGTCGGTCTCGCTGGCGAAGTGGCCACCGCGCGGCATCTCGGTCCACTGTAGCAGCCGGGTGTGGGAACGGGCCACGAAGCGGCGGACCGAGCGGAAGTCGTTCGGGAACACGGCCACGGCGGTCGGCGTGGGGTTGGGCAGTTCACGGTAGCCGGCACCGCTGGCGGCGTTGGCCAGGTAGAACTCCGCGGCCTGGCCGCCGGTGGCGGTGAACCAGTACAGCGACACATGCGTCAGGAAGCGATCGCGGTCGACCTCGGCGATGCGCTCGCCTTCGAAGCCGAAGAACAGCTCGGCATTCCACGACAGCAGCGCGGCCGGCGAATCGACCAGCCCGTAGGCCAGCGTGCCGGGGCGCTTGGACTGGATGTCGACGTAGCCGGCGTACTTGCGGAAGTGGTCGAGGCCCTTGAACCCTTCCATCTCGAACGCGGACAGCCCGTCCATCTCGCCGGGGCTGCCATTGGGGAAGGCGAAGACCTGCTGCAGGTGGACGCCGGCCAGGCCCTCGGGCGCGAGGATGCCCAGCTCGCGCGCAATCAGCGCGCCCACGTCGCCGCCTTGCGCGCCATAGCGGGTGTAGCCCAGCCGCGCCATCAGCGTGTCCCAGGCGGCCGCGGTGCGGGCCGCGTCCCAACCGGTGCCGGCCAGCGGCGACGACAGCCCCATGCCCGGCACCGACGGGATCACCAGGTCGAACGCGATCGAGGCATCGAGGCCATGGCTGCGCGGGTCGGTGAGCGGGCCGATCAGGTCCAGGTACTCGGCCGGGGAACTGGGCCAGCCGTGCGTCAGGATCAACGGGAAGGCCTCGGGCTCCTTCGACTTCACGTGGATGAAATGGAGGGTCTGGCCGTCGATTTCGGTGATGAACTGGGGATGGCTGTTCAACCGCGCCTCCTGGGCGCGCCAGTCGAACCCGTCGGCCCAGTAAGCGGCCAGCTCGCGCACCAACGCCAGCGACTGGCCATGGCCGAAGCCCGGGTCCACCGGTTGCGGCCAGCGCGTGGCCGCGAGGCGGCGCTGCAGGTCGAGGATCTGCGCTTGCGCGATGTCGATGCGGAACGGGCGGATCGTCGTGTTCGTCGTCATCATGGCTCCTGGCGGTGATCGGTGGTGAGGGCTTCACTGTCTCGCAACGCCGCCCGGCGATCTTGTAGAAAACCGACGCTGCAGGTAGTCCCCACAATTGCCGCCTGGATCGCTTCTTGCTACCGTCTTCAGCTTCACTGAACACGGACTGCAGAGCATCACATGCCAGGAAGTATTTCCCTCGAGCCCGTCGGCCGATCCCTGCTGGCCGCCGCTGTCATCGCTGCCGGCGTCTCTCTCTCCAGCGCCGCCGCAGCGCGCGACCTCGTGGTGGCGCTGAAGACCGAGCCCACGTCGATGGACCCGCAGTACCACGCGCTGACGCCGAACATCCAGCTGTCGCAGACGCTGTTCGAACCGCTCGTCTGCGTCGATGCCGACCTGAAGCCCGAGCCCTGCCTCGCCGAATCCTGGAAGGCCGACGGCAAGGTCTGGACCTTCAAGCTGCGGCCGAACGTCAAGTTCTCCGATGGCAGCCCGATGACCTCGGCCGACGTGCTGTTCACGATGGACCGCGTGCCCAAGGTGCCCAACAGCCCGTCGTCGTTCAAGGTCTACCTGCAGAAGGTCGAGAAGATCGAGGCCCCCGATCCGCTGACGGTGCGCATCACGACGACCGAGCCGTACCCGCTGCTCGCGATCAACATGGTCGGACTGCCCATCATGTCGGCCAAGGCCGCCGCCGGCTCGGCCCCCGAAGGCAAGACCACCACCGAGCTGAACGCCGGCAACGGCCTGGTGGGCACCGGCCCGTACAAGTTCGTCTCGTGGAAGCGCGGCTCCGAGGTCATCTTCGAGCGCAACCCCCACTACTGGGGCAAGGCACCGGCCTGGGACAAGGTCATCTACCGCCCGATCAGCAACCCGGCCGCGCGCGTCGCCGCGCTGCTGGCGGGTGACGTCGACCTCGCCGAAGATCCGCCGACCGATGACCTGGAGCGCCTGCGCAAGGAGCCCAAGCTGACGGTGGAGACCAAGGCATCCAACCGCATCATCTACGTGGCGCTCGACCAGAACGGCGACACCACGCCGGGCATCACCGCCACTGCCGGTGGCCCCATCGGCAAGAACCCGCTGCTCGACAAGCGCGTGCGCGAAGCGCTGTCGCTCGCCGTCGACCGCTCGGCGCTGGTCTCGCGCACGATGGGCGGCGTGGCATCGCCGGCCGCGCAGCTGCTGCCGTACCCGATGTTCGGTGCGAGCAAGAACCTCGTCACCGCCGCCAAGCCCGATCCCGAGAAGGCCAAGGCGCTGCTGAAGGAGGCCGGCTACCCGGACGGCTTCACGCTGGTGCTGGGCACGCCGAACGGGCGCTACATCAACGACAGCAAGGTCGCGCAGACGCTGGCCGCCATGTGGACGCGCATCGGCGTGAAGACATCTATCGATGCCAACGCGCCGGCCGTGTTCTTCAAGAACCGCGACACCTACACCTACAGCGCCTACCTGGCCGGCTGGGGCACCGCGACCGGCGAGATGTCGAACACGCTGATCGCGCTGCTGGTCACGCCGGACAAGGACAAGGGCCTGGGCACCACCAACCGTGCCCGCTACTCCAACCCCGCGATGGACAAGCTGGTGGCCGAAGCCTCGTCGCAGATGGACGATGCCGCACGCGCCGCGACGCTGGCCAAGGCCAGCGAGCTGGCGATGGCCGATTTCGCGATGCTGCCGATCCACTTCGAGCACTCGGTGTGGGCGATGAAGAAGAACGTCAGCTTCAAGGGCCGCGCCGACCAGCAGACGATGGTCCAGTACGCGGTGCCGGCCAGGTAATCAGCATGCACACAGGGCAGTACCGGGCACGCTGATGTCGGCTTTCATCATCCGCCGCCTGCTGCAGGCGGTGCTCGTCATGGCGGTCATGTCGGGCCTGGTCTTCGTCGGCCTCTACGTCGTCGGCGACCCGGTCTCGATGATGGCCAGCGCCGAGGCCACCGAGCAGGACCGCGCCGAGATCCGCGCCAGCTTCGGCCTCGACAAGCCGCTGTGGCAGCAGTACGGCATCTTCATGTCGCATGCGCTGCGGCTCGATTTCGGCAAGAGCTTCCTGACCGGGCAATCGGCGATGGGCCTGATCCTGGAGCGCATGCCGGCCACGCTGGAGCTCGCGCTGGTGTCGATGGGCCTGTCGGTGCTGATCGGCATCCCGTTGGGCATCTGGGCGGGCCTGCGGCCGCAGGCGCTCAGCACGCGCGGCATCATGGCCGGCTCGGTGCTCGGCTTCTCGCTGCCCAACTTCTGGGTCGGGCTGATGCTGATCATGGTGTTCGCGGTGCAGCTCGGCTGGCTGCCGGCCAGCGGGCGCGGGGCCACGGTGCACCTGGGGCCGCTCGACCTCAGCGTGCTGACGCTCGACGGCTGGTCGCGCCTGCTGCTGCCGGCGGTGACGATCGCGCTCGCGAAGACCGCGCTGATCATCCGCGTGACACGCGCCGCCACCCGCGAGGCGCTGCCGATGGACTACATCAAGTTCGCGCGCGCCAAGGGCCTGGGCTGGGGCCGCATCCTGCGCGTGCACCTGCTGAAGAACATCATGGTGCCGATCGTCACGGTCGGCGGGCTGGAGTTCGGCCAGGTGGTCGCGTTCGCGGTGGTCACCGAGACGATCTTCGCGTGGCCCGGCATGGGCAAGCTGCTGCTCGATTCGATCATCACGCTCGACCGGCCGGTGGTCGTCGCCTACCTGATCCTGATCGTGTTCTTCCTCGTGATGCTGAACCTCGTGGTGGACGTTCTCTATTCGGTGCTCGACCCGCGCGTGCGGCTGCAAGGGGCGAAGGCATGACGGTCGATGTGCTGTTGACTGCATTGCCGCCGCCCGAGACGCCGTGGCAGCGCCTGCGCCGCGAGTTCATGGCCGACCGCCTGGCGATGTTCGGCCTGGTGCTGCTGGTGCTCGCGCTGTTCGCCGCGGTGTTCGCGCCGTGGATCTCGCCGCAGAACCCGTACGACATCGGCAAGCTCGACATCTTCGACTCGAAGCTGCCGCCCGGCAGCCGCGATGCCGCCGGCACGATGACCTACTGGCTGGGCACCGACGGCCAGGCGCGCGACCTGCTGTCGGCCATCCTCTACGGGCTGCGCACCAGCCTGCTGGTGGGCGGCGTCTCGGTCGCGGCGGCGTTGGCCATCGGCAGCGCGGTCGGGCTGGCGGCGGCCTATTTCGGCGGGTGGATCGACGCGCTGCTGATGCGCATCGTCGACATCCAGCTGTCGTTCCCGGCGATCCTGGTCGCGCTGATCCTGCTGGCCATCCTCGGCAAGGGCGTCGACAAGGTGATCCTCGCGCTCGTCATCGTGCAATGGGCGTATTTCGCGCGGGCCGCGCGCGGCGCCGCGCTGGTCGAGCGCGCGAAGGAATACATCGAGGCCGCGCAATGCATGTCGCTCGGCTGGCCGCGCGTGCTGCTGCGCCACATGCTGCCCAACTGCCTGCCGCCGCTGATCGTGATCGCCACCATCGACCTGGCGCATGCGATTGCGCTGGAGTCGACGCTGTCGTTCCTCGGCGTCGGCGTGCCGGTGACCGAGCCGTCGCTCGGCATGCTGATCGCCAACGGCTACGAGTTCCTGCTGTCGGGCAACTACTGGATCTCGTTCTTTCCCGGCATCGCGCTGGCGCTGGCGATCGTCGGCATCAACCTGGTGGGCGACCACCTGCGCGACATCCTGAACCCGCGCAACGCGCATTGACAAGATGACCGTCCTCGACGTCCAGGGCCTGCAGACCCATTTCTTCACGCATGGCGGCGTGGTGAAGGCGGTCGATGGCGTCGACCTGCGAATCGAGGCCGGCGAGATCCTCGGGCTGGTCGGCGAATCGGGTTCGGGCAAGAGCATCACCGGCTTCTCGATCCTCGGGCTGATCGACCCGCCCGGGCGCATCGTCGGCGGGCACATCCGCTACCTCGGCGAGGAGTTGGTGGGAGCGCCCGAGCGCCGGCTGCAGGCGCTGCGCGGCAAGGAGATCGCGATGATCTTCCAGGACCCGATGATGACGCTGAACCCGGTGCTGCGCGTCGACACGCAGATGGTCGAGGCGATCCACGCGCACGAGAAGGTGACGGCGAAGGCGGCGCTCGCGCGGGCCCGCGACGCGCTCGCGATGGTCGGCATCCCGTCGCCCGACGAGCGGCTGCAGGCCTACCCGCACCAGCTCTCGGGCGGCATGCGCCAGCGCGTGGCGATCGCGATCGCGCTGCTGAACCACCCGCGGCTGTTGATCGCCGACGAGCCGACGACCGCGCTCGACGTGACGATCCAGGCGCAGATCCTGTACGAGGTGCAGAAGCTGTGCCGCGAGACCGGCACCGCGATGATGTGGATCACGCACGACCTGGCAGTCGTGTCTGGCCTGGCCGACCGCCTGGCGGTGATGTATGCCGGCCGCATCGTCGAGAGCGGCGCGACGGCCGACGTGATCGGCAACCCTTCTCACCCGTACACGCGCGGCCTGATCGATTCGATCCCGACGCGTGCCACGCATGGCACCTTGCTGCGGCAGATCCCGGGCATGACGCCGTCGCTGCTGAACCTGCCGCAGGGCTGCGCCTTCCGGCCCCGCTGCGGCCATGCGACCGACGCGTGCCTGGTGGTGCCGCAGGCCTCTCCCGGGCCTGAGGGCAAGACGGTGCGCTGCTGGAACATGCTGACGCCCGAGCCGGCCTGAGGAGCGCATGGACACCGTTCTCGAACCTACTCCTGTGAGCACCGCCGCGCCGCTGCTGCAGCTGCGCGGCGTCTCGAAGCGCTTCGTGCAAGACATCGATCTCGCAGGCCGCATCGCGAACCTGCTGGGGGCCGGCCACCGCGCCTCGGTGGTGCACGCCGTGGCCGATGTCGACCTGGAGATCCGGCCTGGCGAAGTGATCGGCGTGGTCGGCGAATCCGGCTGTGGCAAGTCGACGCTGGGCCGCGTGGTCGCCGGCATCACGCCGCCGACCGAGGGCAGCGTCAGCTTCCTCGGCAAGCCGGTGGCCGCGATGGACGCCACCGAGCGCCGCGCCTGGGGGCTGGGCGTGCAGATGATCTTCCAGAACCCGATGGCCTCGCTGAACCCGCGCATGCGGGTGATGGACATCGTCGGCGAGGCGCCGGTGGTGCATGGGTTGGTGAAGGCGGCGCAGAAGGTGGAATACGTCGAGAGCCTGATGCGCCAGGTGGGGCTCGACCCCGGCTATGCGCAGCGCTATCCGCACCAGTTCTCGGGCGGGCAGCGGCAGCGCATCGGCATCGCGCGCGCGCTTGCCCTGAAGCCGCGGCTGATCGTCTGCGACGAGGCGGTGGCGGCGCTCGATGTGTCGATCCAGGCGCAGGTGCTGAACCTGTTCCTCGAGCTGCGCCGCGAGTTCGAGCTGACCTACCTCTTCATCAGCCACAACCTGGGCGTGGTGGGGCACGTGTCGGACCGCGTCGTGATCATGTACCTGGGCCGCATCGTCGAGGTCGCGCCCACCGAGACGATCTTCAGCGCGCCCAACCACCCCTACACGCAGGCGCTGCTGGCCGAGCTGCCGACGCTGGACACCACGCGCCGCGCCTACCTGCCCATCCAGGGCGAACTGCCATCGCCGCTGGCGCCGCCCCCGGGTTGCGCCTTCCATCCGCGCTGCCCGCATGCGATGCCGCGCTGCAAGGTCGAGGCGCCGGTGCTGCGCACGCTGCTGACGGGCCACACCAGCGCGTGCCACCTCAACGATCCCACGCCATGACAACCGTCCTTCAAAGCGTCCCGACGCCGTTCCCGCCCTTCACGCTGCGCCTGCCCGAGGGCGAACCGGTGCCGCTGGTCTGCGACTCGCCGCACAGCGGCGTGCTGTACCCCGACGACTTCGGCCACGTCGTGCCCTTCGATCAGCTGCGCGGCGCCGAAGACACCGACGTGCACGTGCTGTGGCAGGCGCTGCCTTCGGTCGGTGCCACGCTGCTGGCGGCGGATTTCCCGCGCGCCTACATCGATCCGAACCGCGACATCGACGACATCGACCCCGAGATGCTGGCTGAGCCCTGGCCCACGCCGCTGCACCCCAGCGAGAAGACGCGCCTGGGCATCGGCCTGATCTGGCGCGATGCGGGCAAGAGCGGCAAGTGGCCGATCTACGCACGCAAGCTGCCGGTGGCCGAGGTGCAGCAGCGCATCGCCACGTACCACGCGCCGTACCACGCCGCGATGCGCGAGCAGATCCAGGCCGCCCATGCGCGCTTCGGCGCGGTATGGCACCTGAACCTGCACTCGATGCCCGCCGATTCGTACGAGGGCTTGCAGATCCAGAGCGACCATCCGCTCGCCGACTTCGTGCTGGGCGACCGCGACGGCACCACGGCATCGCCCGAGTTCACCGCGCTGGTGGCCGAGGCGCTGCGCCGGCGCGGTTTCAGCGTGGCGCTGAACGACCCGTTCAAGGGCGTCGCGCTGATCGCACGGCTGGGCCGACCCGCCGAGCGCCGCCACAGCTTGCAGGTGGAGATCCACCGCGGGCTTTACATGAACGAGACCACGCGCGAGCGCAGTGCCGGCTTCCCCGCCTTGCAGAATGCGCTCACCGCCGTCTCCCGAGAGATTGCCGACTACGTGAAGGATCAAGTGACATGACGCTCATCGCCGAGATCGAAGACAAGCACGCCGAGTTCACCGCGCTGCGCCGCGACATCCACGCGCACCCCGAGCTCGCCTTCAAGGAAACGCGCACCTCCGACCTGGTGGCCGAGCGCCTGGCCGCGTGGGGCATCGAGGTGCACCGCGGCCTCGGCCAGACCGGCGTGGTGGGCGTGCTGCACGGCACGCGCGGCGCCGGCGAGCGCGCGATCGGCCTGCGTGCCGACATGGATGCGCTGCCGATGCCGGAGCACAACCGCTTCCTGCACGCTTCGACGGCGCCGGGGCGCATGCACGGCTGCGGGCACGACGGTCACACCGCGATGCTGCTGGGCGCGGCGCACTACCTGGCTACGCACCGCGATTTCGAGGGCACGGTGAATTTCATCTTCCAGCCGGCGGAGGAGGGCGGCAACGCCGGCGCCAAGGCGATGATGGACGACGGGCTGTTCACCCGCTTCCCGTGCGAGGAGATCTACGGCATCCACAACATGCCGGGTTTCGAGGCGGGGCATTTCGCGTTCCGCAAGGGGCCGACGATGGCGTCGAGCAACCGCTTCGACATCATCGTGCGCGGCACCGGCGGGCATGCGGCGCAGCCGCACAAGGCGGTCGACACGATCGTGATCGCGGCCGAGATGGTCGGCGCGCTGCAGACGCTGATCTCGCGCCACAAGAACCCGATCGACGTGGCGGTGGTGAGCGTGACGCAGATCCATGCCGGCGATGCCTACAACGTGCTGCCGGGCGAGGCGGTGATCCGCGGCACGGTGCGCACCTTCAGCACCGAGGTGCTGGACGAGATCGAGGCCAACATGCGCCGCATGGCCGAGCTGCTGCCGCAGGTGCATGGCGGCACCGGCGAGCTGAAGTTCCACCGCGCCTACCCGCCGCTGGTGAACTGGGACGCGCAGACCGATTTCGCGATGAAGGTGGCGCAGGACACCTTCGGCGCCGACAAGGTCGACGGCAACACGCCGCAGCACGGTGGCGCCGAGGATTTCTCGTTCTACCTGCAGAAGGTGCCGGGCACCTACCTGTTCGTCGGCAACGGCGGCGGGGGGCACCGCGAGGCCACGTACCACGGCATGGGGCCGTGCGAGCTGCACAACCCGAACTACGACTTCAACGATGCGCTGCTGCCGGTGGGCGGGACGTATTGGGTGCGGTTGGTGGAGGCGTTCTTCGCGCGGGGGTGAGCGGAAATTGCAGCCTGCGACCTCGATTCCTGACAATTATCGATAATCGAGTTCGGCCGATTGAAATCGGCCACGTCGACAATTAATCTACTGCTCAGCCTGAGCCCACACGATCAGGTGTCAGCCCTTGGGAGGGATGCAATGAGCAGCAAGACGGTTGATCGCCGGTTCGATGACGTGGCCGTGTTCGCTCGGGAGAGCAACGGCCTGACCGCCAAGGTTTCCGTCGTGATCCCCACCTACAACCGGGCCGAGGACGTGGTGCGCGCGGCGCGTTCCGCGCTGGCCCAGACGCTGCCGCCGCACCAGGTCATCGTGGTCGACGACGGCTCCACCGACAACACGGCTGAGCTGGTGCGCGCGCTGCCGGAGCCGGTGCTGTACATCCCCAAGCCCAACGGTGGTGTGTCCAGCGCACGAAACACGGCGTTCCCGCAGGTGACCGGCGACTACGTGGCGCTGCTCGATTCGGATGACCACTGGGATCCGCGCTGGCTGGAGACGGCGGTGAACAGCATCGAAGCGGTGCCCGGCGCCGGCGCGGCCTGCTGCACCCGCGCGCGCGGCGTGCGCCCCGACGGCTCGGAGATCGGCATCGCGCCGCCCAAGCCCGGGGTGGTGAACGGCATGCTGCGCCTGCCCGACCTGCTGATGGGGGGCATGATGGRCTCCAACGTCGTGCTGCGCACCGAGGCGCGCAATGCAGCGGGCGACTTCGACACCACGTTGAAGACCGGCGAGGACATCGACTTCGCGCTGCGCGTGGCGGTGTCCACCACCGTCGTCGAGGTGGCGCAGCCGCTGGTGAACGTGACCAGCACGCCGGGCTCGCTCAGCAGGAACATCAACACCGGCAACCGCCTGAAGGTGTATGCCAAGTTCGAGCAGGAACATCCGGAGCAGGCCCGCCATTTCGCCAAGGAGTTTCGCGACGCCCGGGTGGCCACCACGCTGGGTTACGCGCGCGACCTGATGTGGGCTCGCCAACTGCCGGCGGCGCGCGAGCGGCTGCGCGAATCGTGGCGCTACCGACCCACGGTGGAGGCCGCCAAGCTGGCAGTCAAGCTGGTCGTGCTCAGTGCGCTGGGGCGTGGGCGCACCCAGGGCTGACTTTCCTCATCGTTCACGCGCGCGCCGCATCAGCAGGTACGCAGCCGGGATCACGAACATCGACAGCAGCGGTGCGGTGATCATCCCGCCCACCATCGGCGCGGCGATGCGCTGCATGACTTCGGAGCCGGTGCCGCTGCCGCCCATGATCGGCAACAGGCCGGCGAGGATGACCGCGACCGTCATCGCCTTCGGTCGCACGCGCAGCACCGCGCCTTCGCGGATCGCGTCGAGCAGGTCGGCCGGGCTCGTCTGGCCGGCGTCGAGGCGATCCTGCCAGGCGTGCTTGAGGTACAGCAGCATGATCACGCCGAACTCGGCCGACACGCCGGCCAGCGCAATGAAGCCCACCGCCCCGGCCACGGACAGGTTGTAGCTGAGCAGGTACAGCAGCCAGATGCCGCCCACCAGCGCGAACGGCAGTGCCGCCATGATCAGCAGCGCCTCGTCGAAGCGCCTGAACGTGAGGTACAGCAGCACGAAGATGATCAGCAAGGTGAACGGCACGACGATCTTCAGCTTGGCCGTGGCGCGTTCGAGGAACTCGAACTGGCCCGACCAGGAGATCGAGTAGCCCGGCGGCAACTTCAGCTCCTTCATCACGGCGCGCTGCATGTCCTGCACGGCACCGCTCAGGTCGCGCCCGCGGATGTCGACGTAGACCCAGCCCGACAGCCGCGCGTTCTCGCTGCGCAGCATCGGCGGGCCGTCGGTGATCCGGATGTCGGCCACATCGGACAGCAGCAGCCGGGCGCCGCGTTCGCTGACGATCGGCAGCGTGCGCAGCTTGTCCAGCGAGTCGCGCAGCTCGCGCGGGTAGCGCACATTGATCGGGAAGCGCTGCAAGCCCTCGACGGTCTCGCCGATGTTTTCGCCTCCCACCGCTGACGAGATGACGGACTGCACGTCCGAGATGTTCATGCCGAAGCGCGCCGCGTCGTCGCGCCGGATGGTGACGTCGACATAGCGACCGCCCGTGAGCCGCTCGGCCAACGCGCTGGTGACACCCGGCACGTCCTTCAGCACGCGCTCGATCTCGCCGGTCAGCCGGTCGATCGTCGCCAGGTCGGTGCCCGCCACCTTCACGCCCACCGGGCTCTTGATGCCGGTGGCCAGCATGTCGATGCGGTTGCGGATCGGCGGCACCCAGATGTTCGAGAGACCGGGCACGCGCACGATGCGGTCCAGCTCCTCGACCAGCTTGTCCTGCGTCATGCCGGCACGCCACTGGTCGCGCGGCTTGAACTGGATCGTCGTCTCGAACATCTCGAGCGGTGCCGGGTCGGTGGCGGTCTCGGCGCGGCCTGCCTTGCCGTAGACGCTGACGACCTCGGGGACGGTCCTGATCAGCCGGTCGGTCTGCTGCAGCAGCTCGGCGGCCTTGCCGGCCGACAGGCCCGGCAGCGCCGAGGGCATGTACAGCAGGTCGCCTTCGTCCAGCCGCGGCATGAACTCGCCGCCGATGTGCTGCATCGGCCACAGGCTGATGACGAGCACGACGGCGGCGCCCGCGATGGTGGCCTTGGGCCAGCGCAGCACCACGTCGAGCAAGGGCCTGTACACCGCGATCAGCAGGCGGTTCAGCGGGTTGCTCCGCTCGTCGGGAATCCTTCCGCGGATCAGGTAGCCCATCAGCACCGGGATCAGGGTCACCGAGAGGCCGGCGGCGGCCGCCATCGCATAGGTCTTGGTGAAGGCGAGCGGCGCGAAGAGCCGCCCCTCCTGGGCTTCCAGCGTGAACACCGGAATGAACGACAGCGTGATGATGAGCAGCGAGAAGAACAGCGCCGGACCGACCTCCGCCGCGGATTCGGCGATCACCCGCCAATGCTCATCGCCCCGCAAGGCCTGGCCGGGGTGCCGGTGCCGCCAGTGCTCGACGTGCTTGTGCGCGTTCTCGATCATCACGACTGCCGCATCCACCATCGCGCCGATCGCGATCGCGATGCCGCCGAGCGACATGATGTTGGCGTTGACGCCCTGGTAGTGCATCACGATGAACGCGGCCAGGATGCCCAACGGAAGCGAGACGATCGCGACGAAGGCCGAACGCAGGTGAAAGAGGAAGATGAAGCACACCACCGCGACGACGATGAATTCCTCGACCAGCTTGTGCGTCAGGTTCTCGACGGCGCGCTCGATCAGGCTGGCCCGGTCGTAGGTCGGGACGATCTCGACGCCCTGGGGCAGGCTGGCCTGCAGCGCCTTGAGCTTGTCCTTGACCGCGGCGATCGTCTCCAGCGCGTTCTTGCCCGAACGCATCACGATCACGCCGCCGACGGCTTCGCCTTCACCGTCGAGTTCGCCGATGCCGCGGCGCATCTCGGGGCCGAGCTGGATGCGCGCCACGTCGCCCAGGCGCACAGACACGCCCGCCTGCGAGGTGGTCAACGGGATCTTGCGGAAGTCGTCCAGCCCCTGCAGGTAGCCGGAGGCGCGCACCATGTACTCGGCTTCACCCAGTTCGAGCACCGATCCGCCGGTCTCCTGGTTGGCCTTCTGGATCGCGTCGACGATCCTGGTGTGCGGGATGCCATAGGCCGCCAGCTTGTCCGGGTCGAGCACGACCTGGTACTGCCGCACCATGCCGCCGACCGAAGCGACCTCGGCCACGTTGGGCACGGTCTTCAGCTCGTACTTCAGGAACCAGTCCTGCAGCGCGCGCAGCTGGCCGGCGTCCTGGGTGCCGCCGCGGTCGACCAGCGCGTACTGGTAGATCCAGCCGACGCCGGTCGCATCCGGTCCGAGCGATGCCTTGGCCTGCGGGGGCAGGCGCGCCTGCACCTGGTTCAGGTACTCGAGCACCCGGGAGCGTGCCCAGTACGGATCGGTACCGTCCTCGAACAGGACATACACGAACGAGTCGCCGAAGAACGAGTAGCCGCGCACCGTCTTCGCGCCGGGCACCGACAGCATCGTCGTCGTCAGCGGGTACGTGACCTGGTTCTCGACGATGCGCGGTGCCTGGCCGGGATAGGTCGTGCGGATGATGACCTGCACGTCCGACAGGTCCGGCAGCGCGTCCAGCGGCGTCTTCGTCACCGCGTGGATGCCCCATGCCGCGGCCATCAGTGTCGCGAGCAGCACCAGGAAGCGGTTCGCGATGGACCAGCGGATGAGCCTGGCGATCATGGCTTGCTCCCCGCTTGGGAGCGCGACTCGACCCCTCTGAGACTCGCCTCGGAGTCGATCAGGAACTGCGACGACACGACCACCCGTTGACCCGCCTGCAAGCCGCGCTTGATCTCGGTCCGGCCACCGCTCTCKATGCCGGCCTCGACGTCGACCGGCCGGAAGCGGCCGTTCTCCTCGGCCAGCATCACGACCGTGCGCTTGCCGGTCTGGATCACTGCTTCGGTCGGTACCAGCAGGCTCTTCTCCGGGTGCATGTCCATGAACTGCATCTGCACGAACATGCCGGGCACCAGGCGGCCTGTCGGGTTCGCGAGCTCCATGCGTGCCTTCAGCGTGCGGGTCGAGGCATTCACCTCGGGCAGGATGGCCTGCACCTTGCCTTCGAAGCGTTCACCGGGCGCCGCGGGGCTCCTGGCCATCACCTTGGCGCCGGGGCGCAGCAGCGCCGATTGGCTTTCGGGGACCTCGGCGTTCGCCCACACGCTCGACAAGCCGTTGATGCGAAACAGCGTCGTGCCGGCCACCACCGTCATGCCTTCCCGCGCCATCAACTCGACGACCACGCCATCGATGG
This sequence comes from Rhizobacter sp. P5_C2, assembly GCF_054049715.1. Taxonomy (NCBI): domain Bacteria; kingdom Pseudomonadati; phylum Pseudomonadota; class Betaproteobacteria; order Burkholderiales; family Sphaerotilaceae; genus Rhizobacter; species Rhizobacter sp. P5_C2. The sequence continues at coordinate 33,862 of NZ_JBFULV010000020.1, forward strand.
GTGCTGCCAGCGTGATGCGCGGCTGCGTCGTGCCGGTTCTCTCGACCAGGCGGATCTGCTCGTCGCTCATGCCGACCTGGCGCATGCGCTGGCGAGCGCCATCGACCAGCGACGCCAGGTCGGTGCCTTGCATCCGCCGCACCGACAGATATTCTTCCTGCGCCGCAATCCAGTCCGGCACGTACAGCTCGGCCAGCGGCTGCCCCTTGCCGACGCGATCGAGCGTCGCCCGGACATGCAGTCTCTCGACATACCCGGTCGCCCGCGCCTGCACGATCGCCTGGTCGCGCTCGTTGAAGGCGATGCTGCCGACCGCGGAGACCTGCGGTGACAGCAGGCCCTCGGCGACCTGGGCGGTGCGCACACCGAGGTTCTGCTGCACGCGCGGGCTGACGGTGACCTGGCCGGGGTCGCTGCCGCTGTCCGAGTACACCGGCGACATCATCATGTCCATGAACGGCGACTTGCCCGGCTTGTCGAACCTGCTGGCCGGCACCATGGGGTCGTGGTAGTAGAGGATCTTCTTGCCCGTCACCGGGTCGGTGTCGCCGGCCTTCAGGCCGGTCTGCATGTGGCGCCGCGTGGCGTCTTCGCCTTCGGCCGCGCCGGGCGGACTCTCCGGGAGGGCTCCGCCCATGGCGGCGGTTGTGGCTGGGGAGGGCGCCTCACCGGCGCTCATGCCCATGCCGCGCTGCATGCCGAGCACGTACAGGCCGTAGCCGCCGGCGCCGAAGAGCGCGGCCATCGCGAGCGAGATCAAGAGGGGTCTGGTTTTCATGGCGTTCCTCCATGGGCGGCCGGGATGAGGTAGTTCAGCTGCGCCCACAGGCGTGCCGTGTCCATCTCGATGCGCAGCCGATCGATGCGCGTGTCGATCTCGTTGCGGCGCGCTTCCAGCACGGCGGCCAGTGGGCCCGTGCTGCCGCGGTAGGCAGCGACAGCGGCGCGCGTTCGTTCGGTGGCCAACGGGAGGATGGCGCTGTCGTAGCGGGCCAGTCGCTCGCGGTTGCCTTGCCATTCCTGCCACAGGGCCAGCAACTCGGCCACGTGCATGCGCGTGGCTTCCTCGCGCTCGGCGCGCATCTGCTCCAGCGCAGCCAGCTTGGCCGCGACCTCGCGGTCCTGGCGGTTCTTCTGGTCCCACTGGAGGGGAATCGCCAGGTTCACCGACACCATGTTCGAGTAGCCGGGCCCGCGCTGGCTGTACATCAGCTCGACACTCGCATCGGTCTTCTTGTTGGCGCGGGCGACGTCGACCTCGGCCTGGGCCACTTCCTCACGCTTGACCATGACCGCGATGTCGGGGTGGTGCGCGAGGCGCGCCTCGAGTTCGTCCGGATGGAAGCTCACCGTCTCCATCGCCGGTGCCGCGGACAAGGGATCGGTGGCCGCGGCGCCGATCCAGCGCGCGAGCTGTGTCTTGCCCGCGGCGATCTGCTGCTCACTTTGGGCGATGCGGTCTTCGATGAGCGCGACGGCCGCGCGGGCGGCGAACACGTCGGTCTGAGCGCCGCGACCGCCACGATAGGCAGCGTCGGCTGCATCGATCTGCAGCCTGGCCTCGTCGCGCTGGCTGACGAGCACCTCTCGCATGCGCTCCTGATGGAAGCGATCCAACCACGCCACCGCCGTGTCGCGCTGGAGGGTGGTCAGGGCGAGCGCGCGGTTCGCCTCGGCCACTTCAGCCTCGCGCTCGAAGCGGGCTGCCCGGGCGTTCAGCTTGCTGCCTCGCGTGAGCTCCTGCAGGACGCCGATGGAGCGCATGGTCATGAAGTCGCGGGTCGTGCTGAACGAGTCAGGTCCGTTGATCGGCAGGTTGTTGATGCCGGCCTTCAGCGTGGGGTCCGGACGCTGTCCGGCGGCGACCGCCATCTGGCGGGCGGCATCCGCGGCGGCGTCCTGAGCCGGCAACTGCCGGGATCGGGCGCGGGCCAGTTGCTGCGCGGCGTCCAGGGTCAACGCGCCTTCGGCATACACGGGAAGCACCGCGAGACCCAGGGCGACCGCCAGCGATGCGCCGACGAGCTGGCGCCGGACGGACGGGGTCCGTTGGGGTGGGACAAGGAATATGAGACGAAGCATGAGATCTCCGAGCGAACGACGTGGGGTCGAAGCTGCGCTCGTGGGCGAGCGCAGCCTGCGGCCGGGCCGACGACCCGTCAGCTCAGCGCGCGCAGCGGCGGGAGATCAAATGCGGAAACAGCAGTGCCGAATCGCGATGGGCGGCGCGGTGGTGCGCCGCAGGAACGAAGGCTGCTCAGCGACCGGTTGCGGCGAGGCGAGGAGCGGTTCCAGCGGGAAGAGGATGGTCGAAACGAGCACGACCGCGGGTGTGACCGTCGGCGCCTGGGGCTTGTCCAGCGACGACTTGCCGTCCAGGCAGTGCGCGTGACACAAGGCAGGGTTGCCCGAGTCGGGCTGGGGCTGATCGCATCCAGGCATCGCAGCCATCGATGGCTGATCGACGACCGTGCTTCCCAGGTCGCCGCCGCCTTGCAGAGCGGGGCAGGTGTACGACGCCACGGCCGCCTGCATGAACAGCATGCTGAACAGCGCGATGAGCGCCGTCAGGATGCGGTACGTGCGGGACAGTTTCATGGGCATAGTCTAAGTCGAAGGAGTCACCCCGTCCTTACGCGGAGGGTGGTGCATCACCCAAACCGCTCCGGCAAGGGCTTCACCGGCGGGCACCCTTGCGTTGCCGGGAAATCTCCGGCATGTCCGGCATCGTCGATCCCAGCGCAGAGAGGCGCTTGGCGGCCTGCACCCGCACGAAGGTCTTGATGGCTTCGCGGAACAGGTCGGCCTTGTCCATGTCCGGTTCGGCGACTTCAAGGGCCTCTTGGTACAGCGCGTCGTCGATGGTCACGGTCGTTCGCATGGCATCCTCTCAGCATCAAAAACGATGCCACTCTGAATCAATGATGGCATCCATGCAATCGGATGCGGTGAGCGTCCTGTGATCTGGGGCCTGGTGCCGCCAACGTTCAGTCCAGCCCGGCCTTCCCTGGCGCCCAGTACGCCTTGGTCAGGACGCGGGACGAAGCGACGCCTGAGTCCTTCAGCACGCGGCGCAGGCGCTGGATGGTCGACGCCTTGCCCGTCAGCACGAAGGTCGAGCCGGTGGCATCGAGCGCTGGCAGGCGGCGCTCGATGCCTTCCAGATGCGCGTCGTTCTCCGTGCACTCGAACAACTCCGCCGCGTCGAGATGCAGTCGCGCCATCGCCTCACGGGCAGGCGCCGCGGCTTGCACCTCGAACAGGCAGGGCAGGGTCGCGGCGCTCGGACGGCCAGCGAGCCCGATTGCATGCGCTAGTCCGATCGAAGTCTCGTCGCCGATCAGCACGGGCATGTCGATATTCCCGACATCGAGCGATGCCCGCGGCCCGAACACATCGCACGAATCGCCGGGACGGACATCGCGCACCCAGGCGCTGCCTGGCCCATGCCCGTGCGCCACCCCGAGGATCCGCGTCCGCCCCGCCGAAGCATCCCACTCGATCGGCGTGAAGGTGCGCGCGACGAAGGCCGATCCCATCGAGATCTGCACCTTCTGCCCGGGAACCCACTGAAGGCCCGTGAACTCCGGACTCTCCAGCGTGATCAGCCGGAAGCCCTCGGCGACGGGCTCGACCTCCACCACCCGCGCCTGCTTCATCAGCAAGCGCATCAGCGAACGCCCCCAGCTCATCGGGTGAACACGCTGAACTCGTTGCCCCGCCCCTCGCTGATCGGGATCGGCTGCGAGAGGTAGCCGTTCGCGGGATCGCGCACGTAGGCCAGGTACTCGTTGTCGTGATCGAAGGCGTTCTCCGCGAGGATCGGCGTGCCGGTCTTCAAATGCGGTTCGAGCAGCTTCAGCACCGGCAGGTACAGGCTGAACGCGCCATCGAGCAGCACCAGGTCGACCTCGCCGCCGACATCGGCCAGCGTCTCGCGCGCATCGCCCACGCGGATCTCGACCAGGTCGGCAAGCCCCGCCGCCTCGAGGTTGGCACGTGCGCGCGCGGCCTTGCTCGCTTCCAGCTCGGTGCCGATCAGCTGGCCGCCACCCATGTCGCGCAGCGCCGCGGCCAGGTGGATCGTCGAGACGCCCATCGACGTGCCGAACTCGACGATCCGCGTCGCCTTGCGCGCCCGGGCGCTTTGGTAAAGGAAGCGGCCGTATTCCGGCGCGACGTTCAGGAAGTTGTCGGCGTAGCCGCGGTAGAAGCCGCGCAGGTCGCGGCGCTCTTCGGCGACGTGGTGGGCGATGGTGTCCGCGATCAGCTGTTCGGGATGTGCCGCGTCGGCGAACTGCGCCATCAAGGGCAGGTCGGCCTGCTCCGCTTCGGTGAAGAGGTGCTGCAGCGTCCGGGCGACGCGGCCCGTGCTCAATGAATCCATGGTCTCGTGTGCTCCAAAGGGTGACGGCACATCGTACGGAGGGGCTCTTGCGAGCGCATTGCGCGGCAATGCCAGAATCTTCGGAGATCCTGCCAATCGTCATCGCCCCCCATGCCCCTTCTGAGTGAGCTTGCCGCCGACTGGGCGGACCCGGATCTCGTGCCGCGCCCGGTGCTGAGCATCGGCGCCGTGGCCGAGAGCCCCGGCCAGCGGCACGAGATGGATTTCCACAGCCACCGCAAGGGTGAACTGCTGTTGCTGATGCGCGGGGTGCTGACCTGCGAGGTGGAGGGTGGCTTCTGGATGGTGCCGCCGCAGGGTGCGATCTGGATACCCGGCGGCGTGTCGCACAAGGTGACCGGTGCCGGCGAGATGGAGGGCTACGTCGTCTTCATCGAACCGGAGGCCGCATCGAACCTCCCATCGACCTGCTGCGCGGTGTCGACGACGCCGTTGCTGCGCGAGCTGGTGATCCGCTCCTCGACACTGCCGACGCTCTATGCCGAGGAGGGCATGGACGCCCGCGTGACCACGCTGCTGGTCGATGAGCTCGGTGCGGCACCGACCGGCCACCTGCACCTTCCGATGCCGGTCGATGCGCGCCTGCGCAAGATCGTCGAGATGATCATCGAGGCCCCGGCCGACCGCGGAACGACGCAGACCTGGGCGCAGCGCGCCGGCCTGAGCGAGCGGACGATGGCGCGCCTGCTCGCCAAGGAAACCGGCATGAGCTTCGGCCGCTGGCGCCAGCAACTGCACCTGATGCTGGCGGTGAAATGGCTGGGCATCGGCTCGTCGGTCCAGCAGGTCGCGGACCGGCTGGGCTACGAGAGTTCGGGCAGCTTCGTGACGATGTTCCGCAAGGCGATGGGGACCACGCCGGGGCGGTATGTCGCTGAGTGAGCCCGCGTCACGACGCCCGTAGCGTTCACAGGCCCTGGGGCCCTCGGGGCGGATACACCAGTTCGTCCCGAGCCGGCGAGTACTGCGCGCCATCCTTCGCCGCACGCTGCAGCTCCGCACGGTCGAAGTGGCCGAAGCCGCGATCGATGAGCGTGTCGATCAGGCCCTCCGTCAGCGGCTCGACGGCATCGCGGGACGCGGCGGACGTGAACCGGGCCTGGAACGACGCCGTCGCCACTCTGCACGCTTCACGCAATTCGGCGACAGGCAAGCCCTGAACCGTCCGGTTCCCCACCAGAGGCAAGCCCGTTCGAAAGTGCACCGCATCGCCGTCCAGCCGGTACGTGCCGTGAAACTGCATCGTCACCTGCTCGCCGTGTTCCGCCAGCCCCGACTCGATGCGCTCGCCATGGAAGGCGAGGCACATGCATTCCTGCGTGTGCGGCTCCAGCATCCAGGCATCTCCTTGCGCCGCGAACATCACCATCGGCACGGCGAGCATCTCCGGGCCCGTCACTTCGATGCGATGGCCCCCCTCGGCAGCCAGCGCCTGAAACGCCGCAATCCTGCTGCGCAGCAAGGCCACGCCGTCCTCGGCCTGCTCAGATGGCTCCACCTTCTCGGCGGACGTCGGGATGTGTCGCATGCCGCCAAGCATAAACATCAACTCGATCGGATCGGCACCAAGTCCGATGGATGCCGCACCGAACGGCGGTGCCTCGGACCCTAGACTGGACGCGTTCCAACTCCCGATCCAGGACATGCTTTCAAGCCACACCCCACGCCTGCGCGAGTTGCCGGACGGTGCCGAGCTGGCGCGAAGCCTGCACGTCCGCGTCGGCGTGGGCATCGCGGCCCACGTGCTGCAAGGGCAGGGCCTGGAGATCCTGCGCATGCGCGTGGACCAACCCGCGCTGATCCTCGTCGACCGGGGCATCAAGGCCATCCGCACGGCGCGAGGGGCCTCCGTCCGGGCCATGCCGGGACAGGGCGTGACGCTCGGCGGCAACCAGACCGTCGACTTCACGAACTCGGTGCCGGACGGCACGCACTACGAGGCGCGCTGGCTGTTGTTCGATGACGCACTGTTGGCCGACGCCCACTACCTCGGCTTGGCCTCGCAGGTCGAGCCACCGGGCAAGACGCCGGCGTCGGTGCAGTTGCTGCGGCGGGTTCCCGCGAACCTGGCCGACGCTTTCGATCGAGCCTCTCATGCTTTGGCGCTCGGCGAGCAACTGCCTGACGCCGTGGCGCGCCTGCGCGTGCTGGAGGTGATGCAGTGGCTGCTCGAAGAAGGCATCGTGCTGCGCAGCTCCCCGGTCCATCCGAGCGCCTCGGTCAAGCTGCGCGCGTTGATCGCCGGTCGCCTCGACGAGGCGTGGCCGGCGGGCAGGGTGGCCGGCGACATGGCGCTGTCCGAGGCCACGCTGCGCCGGCGCCTTGCCGCCGAGGGCACGTCGCTGACCGACCTGCTGGCCGATGCCCGGATGGCCACCGCGCTGACGCTGCTGCAGGCCACGACGCAGCCCGTCTCCCAGATCGCGCTCTCGGTGGGCTATGAATCCCCGTCCCGGTTCGCCGTGCGCTTCAGGCATCGCTTCGGCTTTGCGCCCACGGCCGTCCGCGGCCATGACCGCGCGAGCTGACGCTTTCAACCCCTCTCACCTCCACCGACACCCATGCTCACGATCCACCACCTCGGCCATTCCCAATCCGAACGCATCGTCTGGCTCTGCGAAGAGCTGGGCCTGCCTTACGAGCTGCGGCACTACACGCGCGAGCCGGTCTCGCTGCTGTCGCCACCCGAGCTGAAGGCGTTGCACCCGCTCGGCTCGGCGCCGCTGATCCAGGACGGCGATCTGTTGCTGGCCGAATCGGCGGCCATCGTCGAATACCTCATCGTCCAGCACGGCGGTGGCCGCTTCAAGCCCGGACCGGCCCATCCGGACTTCGCGTCCTTCCTCTACTGGTTCCATTTCGCCAACGGCAACCTGCAGCCGGCGATGGTCCGCATGATCTTCCTGCGCCGCCTGAATCTCCCCGCGGACCACCCGGTGCTGGTGGCGCTGCAGGGGCGGCTCGGCCGGGTCTTCGCGCTGGTGGAGGCGCGGCTCGGCGAGGCGGCTTGGTTGGCGGGCAGCGAGTTCAGCGCGGCCGACATCATGAGCGTGGTCTCGCTCACCACGATGCGCCTCTTTCAGCCGGTCGATCTCGCGCCGTATCCGAACATCCGGGGGTACCTGCAGCGCATCGGCGAGCGGCCGGCCTATCGGCGCGCGATGGCCAAGGGCGATCCGGACCTGACGCCGATGCTGAGCTGAGGCATCCCCTCACGCGACCGTCAGCACGATCTTCCCCTGGAGGTGCCCGCGTGCGGCTCGCTCATGGGCCTGTCGCGCCTCCGCCAGCGCGAACCTGCTGTCGATGGCGACGCGAACCGTGCCTGCCTCGAGCAGCTTCCCGAACGCTGCCAGCTGCGAGCCGCTCGAGCGCACCTGCGTCATCGAGACGGTGATGCCCCGCTGCGCGGCCTCTTGCGCATCGGAGAAGCCGATGAACACCGGGAACAGCGCGCCGCCGCGCTTCAGCGTGCGCAGGAAGCGGCCGGTGGTGGGGCCGCCGAGGGTATCGACGACGAGATCGAAGTCGCGCGCCACCTCTTCGGGCGCGCTGCGGGTGTAGTCGATGAACTCGTCCGCCCCGAGCTCGCGCAGGAACGACTCGTGTGCGCCCGAGGCCACCGCGGTGACGTGCGCGCCTTGCCACTTCGCCACTTGCAAGGCCAGGTGCCCCACGCCGCCCGCTGCGCCATTGACGAGCACTTTCTTGCCGTCGAGCGGCACCGGGTGATGACGCTCCGCTTGAAGCGGGTTGGCGTGATCGTGTCCCAGCTCGACCAGGTACTGCCAGGCGGTGAGACCTGCCATCGGCGCCGCGGCAGCGTGCAGGTGGTCGATGCCCACAGGCTTGTGCGCCAGGTCCGCCACCGGCACGGCGACGTACTCGGCATACGCGGCCCCTTCACCCTTGAGGCCGGGGAACCGGACCATGCCGAAGACCTCATCGCCCACCGCGAAGCGATGGCCATCGCCGGCGACGGCCTCGACGACACCCGACACGTCCGTCCCCGGAATGACAGGGAAGGGCACCGCCGGCCGCCACTCCGGAGGCAGGTTCCTGTAGCCCTCGCGCAGGTACCAGTCGGGGGGATTGATGCCCACCGCGTGCACGCGAACCAGCACCTCATCCGGTTTGAGCGCGGGCACCGGGGCGTCCTCGTAGCGCAGCACCTGCGGACCACCGTACTCGTGCAGCCGGATCGCCTTCATCGTCTTCGTCGTCATCGCCATGTCCTTCATCGCGGGTTGTGTGGGAAGGACTGTGGATCCTCGCCATCCGTTTGATAATCCCTGTGCGATTCACATATCAAGTGCCATGACGGAACAAATCAGCCTGGAGCGCCTGACCGGCATCGTCGCGTTTGCGCGTGCGGCGTCGTACGGCAGCTTCACCGCGGCGGCACGCTCGCTGTCGGTGTCGCCGTCGGCCGTCAGCAAGACGATCCAGCGCCTGGAGCAGCAGCTGGGGCTGCGCCTGTTCACGCGGACCACCCGCTCGCTGGTGCTGACGCCGGAGGGGCGCGAGCTGCACGAGCGGGCCCTGGTCCTGCTGCGGGCCGCTGAAGATGTCGTCCAGTCCGCGGCCGCGGTGCGGGCCGAGCCCTCCGGCACGCTGAAGATCGCCGCGCCGCTGCCGATCGGCACGCGCCTGCTCGCGCCGGCGCTGCCGGAGTTCCGGCGCCGCTACCCCAAGCTGAACATCGACCTGCGGTTGAACGACCGCTTCGTCAACCTCGTCGAGGAGGGCATCGACGTGGCGATCCGCGTCGGCCAGCTCGCCGATTCCACGTTGATCTCGCGCCGCTTCGCGCCGAACCGGGTTGGCGCGTACGCGTCGCCGGCCTACCTCGAGGCGCGCGGAACGCCGCGCAAGCCGGAAGACCTGCGCGATCACGACTGCGTGAACTTCCGCTACCAGACCTCGGGGCAGCCGCTGCGCTGGTTGTTCAAGGTCGGCAGCCGCAACATCGAGTTCACGCCCGACGCGGCCATCGTGGTCGATGTCAGCGACGCGGTCGTCGAGGTGCTTGCGGCCGGCGGCGGCATCGGCATGACGGCGTCGTGGATCGCGGCCCCGTATGTGGAGCGAGGGTTGCTGCTGCCCGTGCTCGCCGAGTTCTCGGTCGACCGATCGGCGATCACCGCCGTGTGGCCCGAGAGCCGGCGCGGCAGCCCGAACGTCAAGGCCTTCGTCGCGTTTCTCGAAGAGGTGTTTCCGGGCTCGGCACCGCAGGCGTGATCGGCGCGGCGGATGATTTGGAAACACGGCGTGACGGTACGCAACGGCTCGGAGTGGAACCGTATCCACTTTTTGTCGGGCCCTGTCCTTCCACACGGTGGATCGCCTTGCAGGGAAGCCGGCTACATCAGGTTGCAGCCGATGCAGATGCACACGGCTCGCGACAGGTCGGCTGCCTAGGATGCGCCCCACCGTTCAGAGACCTGGAGCCACCGTGACACTCTCCCGCCGCACTTTCCTGGGGTCCGCCGCTGCCGGCGCGGCCGCCGGCGCCTTGCCGTTCGCCACCGGCGCGGCCCATGCCGCGAGCCCGGTCGGCGACGTGGTCGGCAAGATCACCGTCGGCTACCAGGGCTGGTTCGCCTGCGCGGGCGACGGGGCGCCGATCCGCGGCTGGTGGCACTGGTCCAACGACTGGGGCCGCCCGCCGTCGCCCACCAACAAGGCCATCAGCGCCTGGCCCGACATGCGGGAGTACACCGCCGGCTACCGCAGCGACTACGGCAACCTGAACAACGGCTCGCCCGCCACGCTGTTCTCGTCGTACGACCAAGCGACGGTCAACACGCATTTCCTGTGGATGCAGCAGAACGGCTGCGACACCGCCGCGCTGCAGCGCTTCAACCCGAACGGCGGCGAAGGCGCCACGCGCGATGCGATGGCCACCAAGGTGCGCATCGCCGCCGAGGCGACCGACCGCAAGTTCTACATCATGTACGACGTGAGCGGCTGGACCAACATGCAGCCGGAGATCAAGACCGACTGGCTCAACAAGATGGCGGCGCTGGTCGCCTCGCCGGCCTACGCGCGGCAGAACGGCCGCCCGGTGGTGGGCATCTGGGGCTTCGGCTTCAACGACGACAACCACCCGTGGTCGGCCGCGGCCTGCCTCGAGGTCGTCAACTGGTTCAAGGCCCAGGGCTGCTACGTGATGGGGGGCGTACCGACCTGGTGGCGCAACGGCAACAGCGACTCGCGCGCCGGCTACCTCGACGTGTACCACGCCTTCAACATGATCTCGCCGTGGATGGTGGGGCGCATCGGCGATGCCGCAGGCTCCGACTGGTTCTACACCAATGCCAACCAGCAGGACCAGGCCGATTGCAACGCGCACGGCATCGACTACCAGCCCTGCGTGCTGCCGGGCGACCTGGGCGCGCGCCAGCGGGCCCATGGCGATTTCATGTGGCGCCAGTTCTACAACATGGTGCGGGTCGGCGCGCAGGGCATCTACATCTCGATGTTCGACGAGTACAACGAGGGCAACCAGATCGCGAAGACCGCCGAGACCGCGGCCTTCCTGCCGTCGAACGCCGGCATGCTCGCGCTCGACGAGGACGGCACGCCGTGTTCGTCCGACTACTACCTGCGCCTCACCGCCGACGGCGGCCGGATGCTGAAGCGCCAGATCGCGCTGACGGCCACCCGGCCGACGCCACCGGTGGCCGGCGGCACGACGCCGGTCACCGGCAAGGTCGTCAGCCTGCGCGCGCGGGTCAACAACGCCTATGTGTGTGCCGAGAACGCGGGCGACGGCGCGCTGATCGCCAACCGCGCGGCCATCGGCGGGTGGGAGCAGTTCGATCTGCTGGACGCCGGCGGCGGCAACGTTGCGCTGCGCGCGCATGCGAACGGCAAGCTGGTCACGGCCGAGAACGCCGGCAACTCCCAGCTGATTCCGAACCGCACGGCGATCGGCCTCTGGGAAACCTTCCAGCTGATCCGCAACCCCAACGGCAGCGTCTCGCTGCTGGCGCGGGTCAACAACCGCTACGTCACGGCAGAGAGCGCGGGCGCCGCGCCGCTGATCGCCAACCGCACGGCGATCGGTCCGTGGGAGCAGTTCGACCTGATCGGCGGCTGATTCTTCGCGGCCCCGCGAGCGATCCCACGAGCGGAGGGCATGGACCTTGGTCCCATGGTGTCGCCGCCCGCGTGCCCTCGCGCGTCGGCACGAAGCAGGGCGACACCAGCTCTGGTAGCAGCGTCTGTCGACCAACTCAATCCGCGTAGGCGCCCGCGGCTTGGATGACCTTGGCCCAGCGTGCGACCTCGCCTTCGACAAACTTCTTGTGCGCTGCCGGTTCGAGACGGGCGTCCGACACGACCGTGATCCCCAGCGCTTCCTGGCGCATGATGAGTTCCGGATCCTTGAGTGCCCCGCGCAGCGCTTCGTTCAGCTTACTCAGCACGGGCGCTGGCGTGTTGCGCGGCGCATAGAGCCCGTGCCAGACCGTCACGCTGAAGTCGGTCAGGCCGCCTTCGGCCAGCGTCGGTACGCTGGCCAGTGCAGGCAGCTTCATGCGGTCCTTGCTGGTCACCGCGAACACCTTCACCTTGCCACCTTCGATCTGAGGCACGGCATTGGTGGCCTGCTCGCACATCAGATCGACCGTGCCGCCCATCAGGTCGGTCATGGCCGGGCCCGTGCCCTTGTACGGTACCGTCGTCATCTCCGCCTTCAACGCGCTCTGCAGCATCAGACCGCAGAGATGCGAGGCGGACCCGACGCCCGCATGGGCCAGGTTGACCTTCGTCGGATCGATCGCGATCCACTTGCGGAGGTCGGCAAAGTTCTTCGCCGGCAAGGTCGTGCGGCCGATCAAGGTCGAAGGCGCCTCGTTGATCAGGCCCAGGTAGGCGAAGTCCTCGATGCCCTTGTAGGGCAGCTTGCGGTACAGCGTCGGTGCCGTCGCAAAGCCGATGTGGTGCACCAGCAGGGTGTAGCCGTCGGGCGTTGCTGTCGCTACCTTCGCCGCGCCCAGCGTGCCACCAGCGCCGCCGACGTTCTCGACGATGACGGTCTGGTTCAGCCGCTTGCGCAAGGCTTCGGCCAGGTCGCGCGCGATCTTGTCGCTGGGGCCGCCAGCTGCGAACGGTACGACCAACGTGACCGGCTTCTCCGGGAACTCGGCCCGGACGCTGCCCGCCGCCGCAAGAAGAACCGAGGCCATCGCAAGGCCCCACGTCCGCCGATCGATCTTGTCCATGTCTGTCTCCAAGTGGGCACGCCACTCTGGGCGCTGTGACTCGGATGATCGTCGGTCGGTTTGGAGAATGCCAATGCCTGATTGTCGGATCTGATGCCTTCAAAGCACCGGCACACCGGGGCTGCTTCAGCCTCTCAACCAGTCGTCGATCTGATGGAAGTCGATGCGCAGAGAGCGCACCGGGGGTTCACCTCATGAAGTGCCATCTTGTCCTCGACTCGCGTGGCCCGCTCGTCGCTTCAGTCGTGGAGCGCGCGATTGACGCGCAGGATGTCGTCGTTCGTGATCGTCGACCCGAGTTGCCCCAATCGCTGAAGCGCCAAGTCGCGCAAGCCGGGGGCCTTGTCTTTCACCGCCCGAGCCAGCGCGTCCTTCAGTGCCACGCTGCCTACGATGTCCGTGCAGTACGCGGGGGTCCCGGGCTGCTGGCGCCACGACTCGCCGAGCGTGCCCGCATCGACGCCCTCGAACCCGGCATCGTTGACAAGGCCGATGACGATCTTCTTCGCGTCGGCCTCATCGCCTGCCGCCGGTAGCACGATGCGTCCCGGCGAGCCGGCAGGCTGGCCCTTCGTCGCCAGGCTGTGCGCCAGGATGCTGTTGAACGCCTTCACGACAGGGCGGCCAAGTTGCTCAGCCACCCACTGGCTCTCGGGCATTCCGCTCTCGATGGCTGCCACCGGCTCGTCGCGCATCCCCGGATAGTAGTTTCCGGTGTCGATGACGACCACATGCCTCGGCAGCGTGGCGAAGAGATCCTTCGGCAACTGCGGGATCGCCTTCTCCGGAATGGAGACCACCACCACGTCGGCGCCCTTGACCACGTCTGCCAGCGCAACCGCGGTCGCGTTGGCCTCTCTCGCGATCTCGCGGATGCTTTCCGGCCCGCGCGAATTCGCAAGCGAGACCTGGTGTCCCGCTGCGCTGAACTTGCGAGCGAGGGTGGCACCGATGTCGCCAGCGCCGATGATTCCGATTTTCATGATCATTCCTGTTTCGTCTCAAGCACGATCATTCAACTGCGCGGGGGGTTTGATGGTCGAGAGCATGGTCAGCATATTCCCGTACTCGCCTTTCGCCTCGGCGTTGCGCAGGAACTTGGCGCGCTCCACGACGATTTCTTGCGCCTTCGGAGTGGCTTGCAGGAGAGTCATGGCCTCCGAGAGGAAGTCCTCCAGCGGCATGGCATGTTCGTCCTGCTGCTGGCCCAAGAGCGTTGTCCGAACGCCCGGCGGCGCGATCTCGATCACCTGGACTGAGGTGTCGGCGAGCTGGACGCGCAAACCCTCGGTGAACGAGTGAAGGGCGGCCTTGCTTGCGCTGTACGTCGGCGCGGCGGGAAAGGGGACGAAGCCCAGCGCCGAGGTCACGTTGAGGATGGCTGCGTCGCCCTTCTTCAACAGGTGCGGCAAGAAGGCGTACACCATGCGAATCGCACCAAGCAGGTTGGTCGTTATCGTGTCCTCGGCGATCTGGAGGCCGGCGGAGTCGCGGACATCTTCCCAGTGCATGATGCCGGCGTTGTTGATCAGGACGTTCAGTTCCGGGTAGCGGGCGGCGATCGCCTCGCTTGCGCGGGTGATGGAAGCGCTGTCTGCCACATCGAGCACGACCGCTTCGATTCCCGGGTGGTCGGTCGTGATCCGGTCGAGCAGTTCCTTGCGTCGGCCGGCGACGATCACCTTGTTGCCGGCTTGGTGGAAGCGCAGGGCCAAGCCGAGTCCTATGCCTGAAGTGCCGCCGGTGATCAGGATGGTGTTGCCAGAGATTTTCACGAAGAGCCTTTCAGAGTGTTCCGGTAAAATGCCTAAGCGGACATCTATCCGCTTGTTCTGAAGCATATCGGACAGTTGTCCGCTTAGCAAGCTCGATTCGAGAGGAAGAAGAATGCCGGAGATGGACACGCCCTTGCGTTCTGACGCACTGCAGAATCGCGAGCGCATCCTGAAAGTGGCGGTCGCCGAGTTGACTCATCGCCCCGACGTGGCGCTCAGCGCCATTGCGAAGAAGGCGGGTGTTGGCCAGGCCACGTTCTACCGAAACTTCCCGAGCCGTGAGGCGCTCGTCATCGAGATCTACCGCTACGAGATGGAACAGGTTGCCAATCTGGCGGGCGAATTGCTCCGGACACGCCCACCGGAGCAAGCCTTGCGCGAGTGGATGGACGGTCTTGCCCAGTACGCGGCGACCAAGGCGGGCTTGCCCGACGCGATCCGCCAGGCCGCCAGTGATCGCGCGTGCCCGGGCACATCATCGGGCTACGCTCCCGTGCCTGCTGCCGCCCAACTCCTGCTGGACGCCAACCACAAAGCAGGAACGATCCGTCCGGGAGTGACCGTCGACGACTTCTTTCTGGCTACCGCAGGCATTTGGCAGATCGATCCCCGCGGAGATTGGCAACCACGTCTTGGTCGGCTCATGGACCTCGTCATGGACGGACTGCGCATGGGCGCGCCCGGCATCCAGTTGGCGTGAAGTGCATGACAAAGCGAGGATGCTGGGCCAGCCAATCCTGCACGTCAGGGTGAGTGCGGGCGGCGTAGTTGCCCACGACAGTTCGGCGTCGTCACGTCACCCCGTATTCACATGCACCCGCAGGTGCAGCCGCCGGTACGCCTGCGGCGTCATGCCGGTCGATCGCTTGAACAGCCGCCGGAAATAGCCGGCGTCGTCGAAGCCGCAGCGCGCGGCGATGGCATCGATCGAGGTCTTGCCTTCGGCCAGCAGGGCCGTCGCCTGGCGCAGCCGCCGCAGGTGGATGGCCTCGGTCAGCGTGCAGCGGTAGATGGTGCGGAACACCCGCCCCAGGTAGTCGGCGTTGCAGCCCAGCGCCGCGGCAATCGTCGAGGTGCTCATCGGTCCGTGGAAGCCGGTGCAGATCAGCGCGTCGGCCCGCGCCGCCAGCACGGCCGCGGAGCTGTCCTGCACGCTGCCGATGGTCCCGACGGCGCGCGAGTTCGTCACCTCCCACAGCATCAGCATCAGCATCAGGCTCATCGGAATCTGGCGCTCGCCCAGCAGCTCCTGCTCGTTCAGGAAGCGCCGGAACAGGCTGGTCATCTGCTCGGGGCGCGCCACCATCGCGTGCTGCGGCACGTCGAGCATCTGCGCGGCCTGCCGCGCCGGCTTGGCGGGCAGCACGAAGTGCGCCCAGAAGAACTGCAGGTCGGGCGGGTAGGGCAGGGTACCGCCGTGCTCCTTGCCGGGCCACAGCAGCAGCGTTTCTTCGGCGCCGACCCGGAATTCGCGCCCCGCCTCCTCGATGCCCAGCGTGCCGCGCTTGACGTACAGCAGCTCGAACGAATCGATCACGCGGCGCGGATGCTCGCCCACGGCACGCGACATGAAAAGCCCGCCGTTGGTGGCCTGCAAGGCCATCGGAAGCGCAAACGAGAGGCTGCTGTCCTGCATTCGAAGGAAGTCGGATTTGTCCCGTTTTGCTCGGGCTTTGTCATCTTGTTGGCCGCATTCGTTGCTGTCAACATGGCTTTCACCGCGCACCAACACAACAAGCAGGAGACAAACCCATGCGTAGTCCCAACTGGGCGAGACAGCTCGCCGGTGGCCTGGCGGCTGTGCTGCTGGCAGGCGGCGTCCACGCCCAAGCCGGCCAGGAAATCAGCTTCTGGATCCGTGCCGCAGACGCCGGCTTCGTGGAGCCGCTGGTCAAGACCTGGAATGCCAAGCAGGCCAACAAGGTGGCGCTGACCGTCATCCCGAGCGATGACTTCGTCACCAAGTTCGGCACCGCCGTGGCGGGCGGCGCGGCACCCGACGTGGTCGCGATCGACCTGATCTTCGTGCCCGCCTTCGCGCAGGCCGGGCAGCTGAGCGACATCGGCGCCGAGGCGCGCGCCCTGCCATTCGCGAAGAGCCTGTCGCCCTCACACGTCCGCCTGGCCATGTACGGCGGCAAGCAGTACGCCGTGCCGTTCAGCGCGGAAAGCTCCTTCCTGCTCTACAACAAGGCGCTGTTCAAGCGCGCCGGCCTGGACCCCGAGAAGCCGCCGACCACGCTGGCCGAACTGGAGGCCTACGCCCGGAAGATCGCCGCGCTGGGTGGCGGTGTCAAAGGCTTCTACTTCTCCGGCGCGTGCGGCGGCTGCAACATCTTCACGATGACGCCCTACGTCTGGGCCTCGGGCGGCGACGTGTTCTCGGCTGACGGCAAGAGCGATGCGCTCGACAACCCCGCGCTGCGCAACACGCTCGCGATGTACCGCCGCCTGTGGAAGGACGGCGTGATGCCCGGCGGCGTCAAGACCGACAACGGCAGCAACTTCATCAGCCCGTTCTTCTCCGGCAAGATCGGCATGCAGGGGACGGGCGCCTTCGCGATCGGCCTGCTGAAGAAGGACCACCCCGAGATCGACTTCGGCGTGGCGCCGCTGCCCGGCGAGAAGGGCGGCAGTGCCAGCTTCGCCGGCGGAGACTCCATCGCCATCCCGGTCGGCTCCCGGCACAAGAAGGAGGCCTGGGACTTCATCACCTGGTGCCTGTCCGAGGAAGTGCAGGTCGAACAGTTCGCGAAGAACGGCAGCATCCCGGTGCGTGCCGACCTGGCCGACAACGCCTACAGCCGGCAGGACAGCCGCTTCGCGATGGCGTCGGTCGCGATGCAGTCCGGGCGCACGCCGTACTCGGTGCACTTCAACCAGCTGATCAACGACCCCAACGGCCCCTGGCTCGCGATGATCCAGGAGGCGGTGTTCGGCAAGGGCGTCGACGTGGCCATCAAGGACGCGCAGGCCAGGTTCCGGCAAGTCCTGGCCGCGCCCTGAGGATGCTGGCACTCCTCGGCCTCCGGGTTCCCCGCGGGCGCGCCGGCCTGCTCTTCATCCTGCCGTGCCTGGCGGTGACGACGCTGTTCTTCATCGTCCCGCTGCTGATGACGGCGTGGATGTCGCTGAACAACTGGCCCCTGCTCGGCCACCCGAGCTTCACCGGCCTGAAGAACTACCTGGACCTGTTCCACGATGCGTCCTTCTGGGGCAGCGTGCTCTTCACGGTGAAGTACACGCTGGTCGTCACGCCGGCGATCTTCCTGTTCGCGTTTGCACTGGCGCTGCTGGTGCACCGTGGCGTGCGCTTCGTCGGGATCTTCCGCACCGCCTATTTCCTGCCGGTGGTGATCGGCATGACCACGGCCAGCCTGCTGTGGACCTGGCTGTTCAATGACCAGGTCGGCATCTTCAGCGCCGTGCTGATGGATCTCGGCTGGATCGACGAGCCGGTGCAATGGCTCGGCGACACCTACAGCGCGCTGGCCTCCATCGTGGTGATGGTGCTGTGGAAGGCGGCCGGCTTCACGATGGTGATCCTGCTGGTGGGCATGCAGGCGATCCCGGTCGACCTGTACGAGGCGGCCAGCCTCGACGGCGCGCGCTGGTGGGCCCAGGTGCGCCACATCACCATCCCGCTGATGCGGCGCACCTTCGCGCTCGCGCTGACCATGTCCTTCATCGGGTCCTTCCTGGCCTTCGAGCAGTTCTTCGTGATGACGCGCGGCGGGCCGTTCAACAGCACGATCACCGTCGTGCACTGGATCTACCGCGCCTCGTTCACCTACTTCAAGCTGGGCTACGGCGCGGCGATGTCGGTGGTGCTGCTGCTGATGCTGCTGGTGCTCTCCGCCGTGCAGCTGTACCTGCTGAGGGACGAGCGATGATCGAACTCGCGCCGCTCTCGATGCGCCCGCACGCCGCGATCGACACGCCCGGCCACCGCCACTGGCGCCGGCTCGGCCTGCAGGCCGCGTACTACGGGCTGTGCAGCGTGCTGATGCTGATGTTCCTGTTCCCGATCCTGTGGTCGCTGCTGACGTCGTTCGAGACCGCGGCCGAAGCGTCGGCGTCGCCGCCACTGTACTGGCCCAGCCGCTTCTCGCTCGAGAACTACCGCAACCTGGCGAACTACGGCCAGGGCATCGGCCGCTACCTCGGCAACAGCGCCGGCGTGGCCTCGATGACGGTGCTGTTCACGCTGGTGCTCGCGACGCTGGGCGGCTACGGCTTCTCGCGCTTCACGTTCCCCGGGCGGCATGCCTTGTTCATGCTGATCCTGGCGACCTTGATGATCCCGTTCCAGTCCATCCTCAACCCGCTGTTCGTGCTGCTGCGGCTGCTGCACCTGCAGGACACGCAGCTCGGCCTGGCGCTGGTCTACACCACCTTCCAGCTGCCGTTCGCCGTCTTCATGATGCGCAATGCGTTCGATGCGGTCCCGAGGGACATCGAAGAGGCCGCGGTGCTCGACGGCTGCTCGCCGCTCGGCCTGCTGCTGCGGGTGATGCTGCCGCTGGTCGGGCCCGGCCTTGCGACGGTCGCGTTGTTCGCCTTCTTCGGCTCCTGGAACGAGCTGCTGGCCGCGCTGATCCTGATCTCCGATTCGCGCGCCTTCACGCTGCCGGTGATGCTGATCAACGCGCAGAGCGGCCAGCTCGGCTCCGTCAACTGGGGCTTGATGCAGGCGGGCATCGTGCTCTCCATCGTGCCGTGCGCGGCGCTGTTCCTGCTGCTGCAGCGCTACTACATCCAGGGCCTGATCGCGGGTGCGGTCAAGGCCTGATGCCATCGATCTCCACCGAGTCCACCGGGAACGCTTCATGACATTCGTCGTCGATTTCAGCCGCAGCCGCGGTGCCGTGCTGCGGCCGGTGGCGGTGGCCGCCGTCACGCTGGCGGGCCGCTTCTGGGGGCCGCGCCTGCAGCGCAACGTGGCGGTCACGCTGCCCACACAGTACGACTTGCTGGAGAGCACCGGCCGGCTGAACAACTTCCGGCGCGTGACCGGGCGGCACGACGGGCCGTATGCCGGCATCTTCTTCAACGACTCCGACGTCTACAAGTGGATCGAGGCGGCGTCGTGGGCGCAGGCCGCCGGGCCGGTGCCGGCACTGCAGGAGCGCATCGACGCGGCCATCGCGCTGATCGAGGCGGCACAGGGCGACGACGGCTACATCAACACCTGGTTCAGCCTGGAGCGCCAGCACGAGCGCTGGAGCAACCTGCGCGACCTGCACGAGATGTACTGCGGCGGCCACTTGATCCAGGCGGCGGTGGCGCATCACCGCGTCACCGGCAGCACGCGGCTGCTGACCGTGGCGCGGCGCTTCGCCGACCTGCTGTGCGAGGTGTTCGGCCCGGCCGGCGAGGGCAAGCGCGTGATGGTGGACGGCCACGAAGAGATCGAGATGGCGCTGATCGAGCTGGCCCGCGAGACCGGCGAGCCGCGCTACCTGGAGCAGGCCGAGTTCTTCATCCATGCGCGCGGGCACGGCCTGCTGCACGGTGGCCGCATGGGGCTGGACTACTTCCAGGACGACGTGCCGATCCGTGCCATGACCTGTCTGTGCGGCCACGCGGTGCGCGCGCTCTACATGGCCTGCGGCATCACCGACCTGGCGCTGGAGCGCGAGGACGCGGCGCTGCTCGACCGGCTCGGCTCGCTGTGGACCCAGCTGACGCGCCGGCGCATGTACATCTCCGGCGGCATGGGCGCGCGCTACGAGGGCGAGGCGCTGGGCAAGGATTTCGAGCTGCCGAATGCCCGCGCCTACACCGAGACCTGCGCAGCCATCGGCAGCATGATGTGGAACCACCGCATGCTGGCCGCGACCGGCGATGCGCGCCACGCCGACCTGCTGGAGTGGACCTTGTACAACGGCATGCTGCCCGGCTGGGGGCTGGACGGCAGTCACTACTTCTACGTCAACCCGCTGGAAGACGACGGCACGCACCACCGACAGGCCTGGTACGACGTGGCCTGCTGTCCGCCCAACGTGGCCCGCACCGTGGCGGGTCTGCCGGGCTGCGTGTACAGCACCAGCGCCGAGGCCATCTGGGTCAACCTTTTCATCGAAGGGACGGCACGCATTCCGCTGGGCGAACGCACGGTGCAGCTCGCGCAGCGCACGCAGTACCCGTGGGACGGCAGCGTCGCGATCGAGGTCGGCACGGCGGGCAGCTTCACGCTGCACGTCCGCGTGCCGGGCTGGTGCGACGGCGGCGCTGGCCTCGCGGTCAACGGACGCGCCGTGCTGCAGGCCGTCGAGGCTGGTGCCTATGCGGCGATCAGCCGCGACTGGCAGGCCGGCGACGTGGTGCAGCTCACGCTTCCCATGCCCGTGCAGTGCTGGCAAAGCCACCCGCGGGTGCACGAGAACGCGGGGCGCATCGCGCTGACGCGCGGTCCGCTGCTGTACTGCGTGGAGGCGCTGGACCACCCGGGTGCGGGCATCGAGGACTTGAGCGTCGACACGCAGGCCGCGTTCGAGAGCCGGTTCGAGCCGGACACGCTGGGCGGGGTGGTGATCCTGCGTGGCACGGCGCGCATCGTGCCGCGCGCTGCGGCCTGGGACGACGCGCTGTACCGGCGCGTGCCGCCGGGCAAGCCGGACGTGCCGCCCGGCGGCGACACCGTCGAAGTCGTCGCGATCCCGTACTTCGCATGGCAGAACCGGGGGGCTTCGCCGATGGCGGTGTGGTTGCCGCGGGCCTAGTGGATGTAGGTGCCGCTCAGGCTGATCAGCGTCAGGTCCACGAAGCTGGAGCCGTTGTGGCTCTTGTTCGAGAAGTGCACCCGCATCCCTCCGAGATCCACGTCGTCCATCTTCTCCAACGCGGCGATGAGGCCCGCGCGCGTCGGGTCGGATCCGGCCGAGCGCAGCGCGTTGACCACCAGCTTCGCGGCGATGAACCCTTCGAAGCTGGCGTACGACACCGGCACCTTGCTGCCGCCATCCTTCAGGGCCTGCTGGTACTCGCGTGCCAGCGGGATGGTGTTGCTCCAGGGATAGGGCACGACCTGCGACATCACGACGCCGCGGCCGAGGTCGCCCAGCGACTTGACGAATTCGTTGGAGTTCACGTTCGACAGCAGCAGGAACTGCGGCCGGCGCCCGGCGGCATTCATCTGCTTGATGAAATCGGCGCAGGCGCTGGGCGTGCAGGCCATCACCACGGCATCCGGGGCCGCCGCTGCGATCGCCTTGACCGCGGCCTCTATGTTCAGCGTCTTGCGATCGTAGTTGGCTTGTGCAATGGCCGTGAGTCCCGCCTTCTTCAGCGCCTGCTCCATGCCCGACAAGGCGTCCTTGCCGAACGGGTCGTCCTGATAGAAGACCGCGATCTTGCGCACGCCTTCGGTGGCGAGGTGGTCGATGAGCTTGGTCGCCTCCTGCTGGTAGCTGGCCCGCAGGTGGAAGACCATCGGGTTGTGCGGCGAGCGCACCGACTGCGCGCCGGAATACGGCGCGATCATCGGCACGCCTTCCTTCGACAGGATCGGGATCGCCGCCTCCAGCGACGGCGTGCTGCGGTAGCCGAACAAGGCGAAGACATGGTCCTCGGCGATCAGCTTCTGGGTGTTCTGCACCACCCGCTTGATGTCGCGACCGTCGTCGTAGGCCTTGAGTTCGATCAAGCGACCGAACAGGCCACCACGCTTGTTGACCGAATCGAAATACGCCGTGGCCCCTTGCAGGCCTTCGACGCCGACGGCCAGCCCGCTGAGTTCACCGGTCACCCCGAGCACGATCGGCGGTTTGGAGCCGCTGTTGTCCGCCGCGGCGGCAGGCAGCGACGCGACGAGCGAGACGGTGAGTGAGGCAGTGAACGAAACAAGACAGTGGAAGAGGTCCCGCATCACCGGCGATCGGAAAGTCATGGCGTGCTCGTTGTCGAAGGGCGGTTGAAGGGGTACAGCGACTGCCCGTCGAGTTTGACATTCGCTCGTGGCGGCTGCGAGGTTCTGTACCCCTGGGTCTGCCCGGATTGCGGCGATCCTGGCGCACGGTCACGACTCGACGGGAACCACTGCATGAGCCTCGACAGCCGGAGCATTCCCATCGCCGACCCCCCAAGGTTCGCTCCCGCATCGCGCAGTTGCGATCCGTGCTGCAAGTCACGAGCGGCAACCTGCTCGAGATGTTCGATTTCTTCCTTTTCGGCTTTTACGCCACGAACATCGCCACGACGTTCTTCCCGACCCAGTCGGCCCAGTCGGAATACGCGTCGCTGATGTTGACCTTCCTGACCTTCGGCGCCGCCGGGCGCTAGAACGAGTACTGGATCCCGAACGAGGTCAGCACCGGCAACTGGTAGACCTCTTCGCGTGTCCTGTAGTCGGGGCTGTAGCTGTAGCCCGAGACGTTCTTTCGGTTGTAGGCGTTGATCAGCTCGACGTAGTACGTGAAGCGGTCCGACACCTTGCGGTCGAGCCGCAGGTCCAGCCGGTGGTAGGCCGGTACGCGCAGCGAATTGATGGCGCCGTAGACCGGCTTGGCGCGCCCGTCGGGGTACGCGCCGGTGCCCACCACCGGCGTGTACGGCGAGCCGGTGTGGTAGCTCCACTTGGCGCCCCAGGTCCAGGCGTCCGACTGCTTGTACTGGCCCACCAGCGTGGCGATGACGGGCTGGTCGTAGTCGAAGCGGAAGCTTTCGCCGGTCAGGTCGTTTCGACGCCGCGCCTGCGAGACGCTGAGCGAGAAGAAGCCTGTCAGCCTCTCGCTGCCGTCCTTCTTCACCAGCAGCTCGAAACCGCTGGCCGTGCCGCTGCCGCCGTTGCGATAGTTCAGCGCCGGGTCGTCGACCGCATAGCCCTGGAAGGTCTTGCGATAGACCTCGGCACGCACCGACCAACCTGCGTCGAATGCCTGCGTCACGCCCAGCACGTGTTGCGTGCTGCGCAGGTGGGCGAGCTGGGGGTTGCCGATGTCGCGCAGCGCCTGCTCGATGGGCGGCGGCTGGTGGTGCCGGCCCGTGCCCACCGACACCAGGGTGCGTGGCAACACGTTCCACTCCAGTCCCAGGCGCGGTTCGGTGAAGGTCTGCCGCAGGTAGAAATCGCGGCTGGCACGCAAGCCACCGGTGGCCGTCCACTGCGGCGACAGCCGCCATCGGTGATGGGCGTACGCCTCGGCCTGGTTCTGGCGTGTCTTCTGCAGCGAGACCACGCGGCCGGCGGTGCTGATGTCGCAGTTGGGGTCGAACTCGGTACAGCGCGGGTCCTGGATGTCCAGCTCGAGATCGACGAGGCGGCTGTTCACCGCAGCGCCCAGCGTCGTGGCGTGCTCGGGCGTCCAGGCCAGGCGCAGCTGCTCGCGCAGGTAGGTGGTGACCACCTCGGCGTCGTAGAAGCCCGCGCTGCCGATGCGCGTGAAATCGCGGGTGGCCATCTGGCCCAGCGCGAGCTGGTGGCTGGTGGACGGGGCGAACTCGCCGTCCCAGCTGAGGGCGAAGCTGCTGTAGGACTGGCGCATGCTGCTGTTCCCCAGCAGCACCGGGTCGCGCTGTACAGCCCTGGAGCCTTCTTTCGTGGTGAAGTCGATGCGGTCGTTTGCGGTGCTGAAATCCAGCCGCAGGCGATGGCCGGGGTTCAGCTCCCACAACAGCCGGCCCTGCGAGTCGTGGTACACGGGCACGGTGAGGCTGACGCCTTCTTTCTCGTCTTCCACCGTCTTGACGGCCAGGTCGAACCAGCTGCGCCGCCCGGCCAGAAAGAACGAAACGCCGTCGCCGATGGGCCCTTCGGCCAGCACGCTGGCCCCCAGCAGGCTGAAGTCGAGCTTGCCGCCGAGGCGGTCGCTGCGCGGGTTGCGCAGCGAGATGTCGAACACCGCGCCCACCACGTCGCCGTACTCGGGGCTCCAGGCGGCGCTGGCCAGGTCGAAGCGGCGAATCAGGTCGGGGTGGAAGGTGCTGGCGAAGCCGCCCAGGTGGAACAGGTAGCCCACGGGCAGGAAGTCGACGTAGTAGGCGTTGTCCTGCGGCCGCGCACCTCGCACCGCGGGGGCGCTGCTGCTGTCGTCGGTGGTGGTCACGCCGGGCAGGGCCATCACGGCCTTCATCGGGTCGCCGCTGCTGCCGGGGATGCGCGACAGCTCCTCGCGTGTCAGCGTCTRCTTGCCGGCGGCGTTGCGCGCGCGCTGGCCCTGGATCTCGACGGGTTCCAGGTGGATGGGCTCGGCAGGTGCTTCAGCTAGCTGGGCCCAGGCAGAGGGGACGCAGGCCAAGGCGACGGCGCTGAGGGCGAGGCGGTGTGGGTGGCGCAGGAGCGGCATGAAGCACAAGAAGCAGTGACGACGGGCGAGATGCTCGCCGCAACCACCTTCGTGCTTCCTGAAGACGGGCCCCTAGGTTCGAGGGAGCTTGACGGTGAAGCTGCAGCCGTGCCCGCCGGGGCCGACCTGCAAGTCGACGTCGCCACCCAGCGAGCGCGCCGCTTCGCGCACGATGGCCAGGCCCAGGCCCGCACCGCGTTCGTCGCCGGCCTTGCCGCGCCAGAAGCGCTCGAACACCTGTTCACGCTGCGCGGCAGGAATGCCCGGGCCGTTGTCGACCACCCGCAGTTGCCAGCGCGCGGGCTGCACGTCGATGCTCACGTCCACCAGCACGCCGTGCCCGCCGTAGCGCAGCGCGTTGTCCACCAGGTTGCCCAGCATCGAGCGCAATGCACGCGGGTCGGTGGCCAGCACGGCGTTGTCGGGGCCGCTCAGCGACAGCTCGCTGCCCAGGCCGGTCGCCGCCTCGGTCATGCCGGCCAGGGTGTCGCGCGCGACGTTCATCACGTCCACCGGCTCGCGTGGCGCGAGCGCCGTGGCGTCGGCCTGGGCCAGGCGGAGCAGCTGGTGCGCCAGGTGCGAGGCACGCTCCACCGCGCCCTGCAAGTGGCGCGCGGCCTCGTGGCGCGCCGGGCCTTCGCTGGTCTGCAGCACATGGGCCTGGGTGCTGATGACGGCCAGCGGCGTGCGCAGTTCATGCGCGGCATCGTGCACGAAGGCCTTCTCGCGGGCGAAGGTGGCCGCCATGCGCTCGAACAGCCGGTTCAACGCCGTCTGCAGCGGCAGCAGCTCGCGGTAGCCCTTGGGCAGCACGATGGGGCTCATGTCGGCGGGCGCGCGCACCGCCACCTGCTCCGACAGGCTGTGCAGCGGCGCCAGTGCCGCGCGCAGTGCCAGCCACACCGGCAGCAGGATGAACGGCAGCGTCAGCGCCAGGTAGCCCAGCAGCTCGACGCCGGCCTCGCGTGCGGCCCAGCGCGTGCTCCGCGCGTCGTCGTCGAGCAAGGTCACGGTCCAGTGCTGGCCACGGGCGGTGTAGCTGCGCAGCGTGGCACCTTGATGCAGGGTTTCCGACAGGCCGTCGGGCAGGCGCAGCGGGTCGGCGTCGCCGGGCTGCGCCGCCGGCAGGCGCAGGCCACCGTCGCGGCGCGACACCAGCAGCAGGGGCCGCGGCTCGCCCTGCGGATCGTTGGCCGCGGCGTCGTCCCTCAGGTTCAGCAGGACGGCGACGCCGGCGCTGACGCTGGCGTCGGCGGGCGTGAGGTCCAGCGCCCGTGCCAGGCTCTGCGCCCTGCGCAGCAGGGTACTGTCCAGCTCGCCCGAATCGCGCTTGAGCGTCTGCCACAGGATGAAGCCGAAGAAGACGAGGAACAGCAGCACGATCACGCCCATCATGGCCACCAGCACGCGCCGCTGCAGCCGCGGTGGGCGCGCGGTGGCTGCGGCCGCGCTCAAGCGCGGTCCCCGACCAGCAGGTAGCCGATGCCGCGCACGGTTTTCACGCGCTCCGCGCCGACCTTGCGCCGCAGGTTGTGCACATGGACCTCGACGGCGTTGAAATCGAGCGGCTCGCCCAGCGGCGCCAGGGACTGCGCCAGGCGGTGCTTGGGCACCACGCTGCCACCGGCGCGCGCCAACGCAGCGAGCACGTCGAACTCGCGCAGCGAGAGGCCCGCCGGCTCGCCATCCACCGTGCAGACGCGCTGGCGCATGTCGATGGCCAGCGTGCCGATGGTCCACACCGAAGCCGCCTGCTGGGCGGCACGCCGCGTCACCGCGTGCACGCGCGCGATCAGCTCGACCACGGCGAAGGGTTTGACGATGAAGTCGTCGGCGCCTTCGTCCAGGCCGGCCAGGCGATCGCCCAGCGCGTCGCTGGCGGTGATGACGATCAGCGGCACGGCCAGGCCCTCGCGGCGCCATGCGCGCAACAGGTCGAGGCCGTGGCCGTCCGGCAAGCCCAGGTCGAGCAGGATGCAGTGGTGGCCGCCGGCCACGGCGAAGCGGTGGGCGTCGCACGCCGTGCGCAGCCATTCACTGGTGAATCCAGCGCCGCGCAGGGCTTGCTGCAGCGACGCGCCCAGGTCCACATCGTCTTCGATCAGCAGCAGGTGCATCGTGCGCGATGGTAGGGCCCGCGAGCTTGGCCGATGCTTAAGAGGTGCAGCGGCGTCGCATCAGCCGATCGTGGGGGCCGACGCAACGCTGTTGCGCTTCATGGCCGATGCGGCCTCCCGGCAGGCCTCGAAGAAGGCGAGCTTGGTGGCATTGCGGCGGCGGTGCTGGGCGCGGTGCTTGGATGCCACCTCGCTGTCCGGCCGGACCTGCGGCATTCCCGGCAGTTTCCAATGGCGCGGGCCGAGGCGGTCCGCGCCGGCCTCGGACCAGACGCTGTCGTAGTCGAGCTGGATGCGCCGCCGCCGGGCATAGCGTGACGACACGTGCGATTGCTGGGCGACGGTGACCGGCGCCGGAAGGTCCCAGCCCGCGCACACGCCTTGCAATGCACACAGCAGCAGCGACGACGGCCGCAGGCGGTGCAGTTGCGTGCCCAGTTCGCGCATCAGCGCCTCGGTCCCGCGCACCCCTTGGAAACCGGCGATGAGGGCGACGCTGCGCTCCTCGCCGGCGATGCCGGCCGCGCGGGCGCCGACGATGCTGAAGTTGGTCGACACCAGGCGCTGGCCCTGGAACAGCAGGTCGAAGCTGAGCTCGCCTTCGCGGCTTTGCGAAGCCGACTGCCGCAGCACGAGCGAGACGTCGGTGCAGGTCTCGGCCGCCAGCGGAAGCAGCAGGCACTGTCGTTGCCACAGCGCCTGGCAGGTTTCCGGCCGGAGCGTTGCGTGCAACCAGCTGAAATGGGACACGACGCAGGCTGCGCGGTCGGACACGCTCAGGCCATCGCAGAGGTACGGCCGCAAGGGCCGCAGGCTCACTTCGATCGGGTAGTACGCGCCGTGCTCCAGCTTGAGGCGATGCAAGGAAACCCGGCAGATCTGGACGCCGGCCTTGCGCAGCGCAAAGCGCCAGAAGAACTTGACAGCCCGCCTGTACGTCGCCCACCTCCCGCCTGCGCCGTCGTCCGTGCTGCGGAACAAGACGTGCCAATCCACTCGGGCTTGCGCCGCTGCTGCAAACATCCTCTGGTCTCCTCCCGCCCCGCGAATCGCCATTCGGCGACTGAATTTGTACAAAACTTTACCATCAGGAAATGTTGCGGAAGCCTTGTTTTCTTTGGGCTTCCTTGGTTTTGCTGCGTCTCACGTGTCGTTTTTCGCCGTGAGCAGGCCTCGGCACTCGAACAGGCGGCCGCTTCGATGGAAGAGCTCGGCTCCACCGTCAGCCTGGCCGGCCGTTCGGCCGAGGCGGCCAAGGAGATCAAGAGCCTGATCAACGCCAGCGTCGAGCGCGTCGAGCAAGGCACGACGCTCGTCGGTCAGGCCGGCGTCACGATGACCGAGGTGGTCAGCTCCATCAAGCGGGTGACCGACATCGTCAGCGAGATCAGCGCCGCCAGCAGCGAGCAGAGCGTGGGCGTTTCGCGGTGCAGGCCGTGGCCGTCTTCAAGCTGCCGGCCGGCGGCGCGGAACATCGGGCAAGCCCCGGCCAGGACGACGTCGCGCGCAACCCCACCGAGCGCCGCGGGCCGGCGCATGCGACGAACGTCGCTAGCCCCGACGTCGGCAAGACGAAGTCGGAGCCGAAGAGTCCCGCGGTGGGACACCCCGTCGGGCCGGCCGCCGCGGTGACGGTGGCGCGCACCGGCACCGACGACTGGGCCAGCTTCTGACCAGCGGAGCGGACCGGGCTCAGTTGCTGTACAGAAAGCCCCGGCCGGTGCCGCTGAGGTAGATCCGGCCATGGACCTTCTGGTCGGCCGCCATCGCGCCGATGCCGCCGAACTGGTGCGCGTCGTCGTTGAAGCGCGACCAGGTGGCGCCGCCGTCGTCGGAGCGGTAGACGCCCCACACGCCGTTGACCACGCCCACCACGTAGACCGCAGCCGAGTACGCAGCGCCGGCCTTGGCCTTGCCCAGCGCCACCGCGGTGGCGCCCTGCACGTCGGGCCACGCGTTGCTGCCCGTGATCGACGCAAACTGGCTCAGCTTCGTCCAGGTCGATCCTGAATCCACCGAGTGGTACACGGCGTTGCCGTCGGCCAGCCAGAGGTCGCCCTCGGTGTTGGGGTTGACCACGAGCGAGGTGTTCGCGAAGTAGTTGGGGGCCAGGCCAGCGGTCACCGAGCTCTGGCTCAGCGTGAACGTGTGGCCGCCATTCGTCGACACGTAGACCTTGCCCGGCGTGCCCCACCAATTGGCGCCTGAATCGTAGGCATAGACCTTGTTCGGGTTCTTGCGATCTGCGGCCAGATGGTAGGCGCGGGGGTAGATGTCGGAGACCGGCGGCAGATTGGTCGGGACCCAGGTGGCGCCGTTGTCCGTGGTGTAGGACGGCACCGAGTACGCGGGCGCCCAGACCGCCTTGTTGCGCGCGGTGACGGCGATGCTTGCTTCGCCGTTCGTGTTGGCCGCGGCACCGGGAGCGAGGGTGGCGAACGGCGTCCAGGTCTTGCCACCGTCGCCGGACCAGACGCCGAAGGCGGTACCGGTGCCGAGGACGACGCCCATGCTGGCGATGTAGAGCGGGTCGGACCACGCCATGTCGGCGGCGAAGCCGTTGCTCCAACTGGTGCCCGGCGTCAGGGTCGGCTTCGTCGCGAGATCCGCGTGCACCCAGGGGCCGACGTCGCCCGAACTGTTGATCACGGTGTACGTTGCCTCGGCCGGCGGCGTGGCGAGGCTCAGGACGGCAGTCTCCTCCATCCCCTCGACGACCTCGTTCCAGCTCGGCGTTGACGAGGAAGCGTTGCGGGTTTCCCAGGCGCCGCCGCCATGGACGTGCAGAACGCGGTCGGGGTTGAGCGGATCGATCTCGACGTCATCGGGCCATCCCCAGAAGGCGCCGTCGGCCGGCGTACGCGGCATGGTCGCCGCGATCTCGCGCCAGGTCTTGCCGGCGTCGGCGGACCACTGAATGACCTGCTGGCCGCTGTAGTTGCCCCAGGAGTTGGTCACACCCAGTGCAATGCGGGTGCTCGCGCCGGTGCCGGAGACGGACAGGCCGCCAAGGCCCAGGCCCGTCCCTGTTCCGCCGTTGTTGGGGTCCTTCAGCAAGGTCCAGTTGGTGCCGTCGAACTTGTAGAGCTGGGCGGGACCCGCGGCGCCCGGCCCTGGATCCTTGGTGAAGACAACATAGAACATGCCGTCCGCAGCGCGCACCATGTGCGGAATGTGGTAGCCGGAGATCGGGGTCGACACCGCGGTCCACGAAGCGCCGCCGTTGCTGGACTTGTAGAGATTCGAGCCCAGGCCCGCCGTGCTGACGTAGTCCGGGGCGATGGCCGCGTAGATCGTCTGCGTGGCCGAACCGCTGCCCTTGGTGCCGGTGTCGAGCACCACCAGTTCGACGCCCATCGCGCTGCCGACGCTCAGGGTATTGACCTGATCCTGGGTCAACCTGGCGCTCGACAGCGACGCGACCTGGGCCCAGGTGAGGCCCGAGTCCGTGCTCTTCCACAGGCCGGCCGTGCGCGTGCCGTAGAACAGCGTCGAAGGCTTGTTGGGGTCGACCGTCAGGCGTTCGCCGATGGCCCGGCCGGGGCTGTTGCCCGCCAGGGGAAAGGGCAGGTCGACGTGAGTCCAGTGGTCACCGCGGTCGCTGGAGATGTACAGGCGGCCGTTGCCCCCGAACGTGTACATGCCGGCGGCCAGGTAGACGAGCTTGTCGTTGTTCGGATCGACGGCGATGCTTTCGATGCCGTGGAACCGTTCCTCGCCTCCGCCGAAGCCCAGGCCGTCGGTGATGGGCGTCCAGGACGACGCGCCCTGGTTCCAGCGGTAGGCGCCACCGACGTCGGTGCGCGCGTACAGCAGGTTGGCGGTGCCCGGATGGAAGACGAGGCCGGTGACGTAGCCGCCACCGCCGAACTTCACGCTCTTCCAGGAGGTGGCCTGGGCTGGTGCCGGCGCAGGCGCAGGCGCAGGCGCAGGCGCAGGCGCAGGCGCAGGCGCAGGCGCAGGTGCAGGTGCAGGTGCAGGTGCAGGTGCAGGCGCAGGCGCAGGTGCAGGTGCAGGTGCAGGTGCAGGTGCAGGTGCAGGCGAGGGTGCCGACCCAACCGGTGCGGCCGCGGTGTCCGAGTCATGGCCTCCGCAGGCAGACAGCACCATGGCGCACAGCAGTGTGCTTGTCGCAGTGGCACGGTTGGGGCGTTTGGGGCGTTGGCTCGGCATGCTCATCGTGAAGATCCTGTTGCGTCAAAGTCAGTGCGGCACGCGCATGTCAGTCGACATGCGGCACCCTCGATTTCGGCGCCAGTGTCTGGGTCGCGATGTCAGGAAAACTGACGAAACTTGCGGAGTCGACGGAAGCCGCGCGGGGCGTTGGCGCAGCGAGACGCCATGCAACAGGATGCAAATCAACGTGAATCGGAAGACGCCGAATCGGGTCCGCAAGTGCCGCAAATTGCGCCAGAGCGACGAAATTCGGCGGCCTCAAGCTCCGCCGTCAGCACCGACCCAGCGTTCCTCTGACAGCTTGAGGTGCATGTGCATCGCGGACTGCGCCGCCAGGGGGTCGCGCGCTTCGATGGCGCGAAGAATGGCCTCGTGCTCCTTCAGCGCAAGGTTCCACGTACGGGCGTTCTCGTAGCGTGAGCTGATCTTGGCCGAGATGGGGCTGTGACGTTCGTCGAACAGCTCCGCCACGATCCGCACCATCACCGAGTTGCCGCTCATCTCGGCGATGGTCAGGTGGAACTGCCGGTCCTGGTCGATCGGCGTGCGGCGTTTGGCGACCTCGCTGCGCATGCCCTTGACGATCTCGCGCAGGCGCAGCAGCGCCGGCTCGGTCCCGTGCACGCACGCGAGCATGATCACCGAACCTTCGAACGCCGCGCGCGCCTGCATGAGCTCGCTCGGGCTCTCGCCGAGCGCGGCCGTCGTCTCGGGCGCACGTTCCGCCCGGGGGCACACATACACGCCGGATCCGCTGCGGATCTCAACGCTGCCTTCGACGTCGAGCGCGATCAGGGCTTCGCGCAGCGAGGGCCGCGACACACCCAGTTGCTGCGCCAGGTCGCGCTCCGGCGGCAGCCGTGTGCCGGTGTCGAAACCGCCTTGCTGGATGAGCTCGCGGATCTGGTCGGCGATCTGCTGGTAGAGCCGGCGGGGCTCCACCTGCTTCAACTGGAGGGTCATGGCGGGTCCGGGAAATTGGCCTGACCATGATAGCGACATCGTTTGCCTGATGCCGCCTCCGACGCAGTAACGCACTGGCACGTTCAGGGAATGTCCCAGGTTCCCCGCAGAGTTTTGGTCAGGCCAAATCAAACATTGTTGGTAAGGTGGTTTGACCAAAACTCGACAGGAGACACGACTTGCAGCTTCACGCAGCGTCAGACGGCACGGTGGACTCGCCGCGCCGCGCAGCGCCCGAACCCTTGCTGAGCCTGCACGGCATCGGCAAGCGTTTCCTCGCGGTGACCGCGCTGCACGGCGTGAGCTTCGAGCTGCGCCGCGGCGAAGTTCATGCCGTGTGCGGCGAGAACGGCGCGGGCAAGTCGACGCTGATGAAGATCGTCAGCGGACAGCTGCAGCCCGACGAGGGACACATCGCGTTCAAGGGCACGCGGACCCGCTTTGCGTCGACGCGCGAGGCCGAGGCCGCCGGCATCGCGATGATCCACCAGGAGCTCAACCTCGTGCCCCACCTGTCGGTGGCCGAGAACATCTTCCTGGCCCGCGAGCCGCGCCGCGGCTGGTGGATCGACCGGGCGAAACTGCAGGCCGGCGCGACGGCCTGCCTGCAGCGGCTGGGCGTGGACATCGCCCCGGCTCAGCTGGTGCACACGCTGTCGGTGGCGCAGCGACAGATGGTCGAGATCGCCAAGGCGCTGTCGCTGAATGCGGAAGTCCTCATCATGGACGAGCCCACCTCGTCGCTCACCGAGACGGAAACCGCGCAACTCTTCAAGGTCATCCACGAGCTCAAGCGCGCCGGTGTCGGCGTGGTCTACATCTCGCATCGGCTCGACGAGATGGCGCACATCGTCGACCGCGTGACGGTGCTGCGCGACGGCCGCCACGTGAGCACCGATGACTTCGCCGCGACGACGGTCGACAGCATCGTCGAGCGAATGGTCGGCCGTCCGCTGGAAGACAAGTTTCCGCCCGCCACGCGAGTGCCGACGACCACGCTGCTGATGTCGGTACGCGGCCTGGCGCGCAAGCAGGTGTTCGAAGGCATCGGCTTCGAGCTGCGGCGCGGCGAAATCCTCGGCTTTGCGGGGCTCCTGGGGGCAGGGCGCACCGAGGCCGCGCGAGCGGTCTTCGGCGCCGACCTGCCGGACGCCGGCACCGTGCAGCTGGGCGACCAGGTGCTGCGCATCCGGTCGCCGCGGGACGCGATCCGCCACGGCATTGCCTACCTGTCGGAAGACCGCAAGCACGACGGCCTCGCGATCGACATGCCGCTGGTGCACAACGTCAGCATGGCCAACATGGCGGCGGTGTCGGGTCGTGCGGGCTTCATCCGCTTCAGGGACGAAGAGGCGTCCGCCCGGCGCTTCGTCGACTCGCTGGCCATCCGCACGCCGTCCGCGCGCCAGCTGGTGCGGCTGCTGTCGGGCGGCAACCAGCAGAAGGTCGTGATCGCCAAATGGCTGTTCCGCGACTCGCGCGTGCTGTTCTTCGACGAGCCGACGCGCGGCATCGACGTGGGCGCGAAGTACGCCATCTACCAGCTGCTCGACGAACTCGCCGCGCAGGGCATCGGCGTGGTGCTCATCAGCTCGGAGTTGCCCGAAATCCTGGGCATGACCGATCGCGTGGCGGTGTTCCATGCCGGGCGCATCACCGGCACGCTCGACACGCGCAAGACCTCACAAGAAGAAATCATGCATTTCGCGTCGGGCCGGCCGGCACGCGCGGCCGCATGACCAGGCCAGGCACCCCATGACCGACAAGCAGAAAGACCTGTTCCAGAAGTTCGCGGCGCTCGCGAGCCTGATCGCGCTCACCGCGGTGTTCTCGTTCGTGAGCGATTCGTTCTTCTCCGTCGGCAACGGCATGACGGTCGCGCTGCAGGTGACCTCGATCGCCTACCTCGGCATCGGCGCGACCTGCGTGATCATCACCGGCGGGATCGACCTGTCGGTGGGCGCCATCCTCGCGCTGGCGGGCGTCGTCGCCGCGCTGGCGGTGAAGGCGGGCGTGCCGGTGCCGCTGGGCATGCTCTGCGGGCTGGCGGTGGGGGCCTTGTGCGGGCTCGTCAACGGCCTGTGCGTGACCTTGCTCAGGCTGCCGCCGTTCATCGCGACGCTGGGCATGATGATGGTCGCGCGCGGCGTGGCGCTGCAGATCACCGATGCCAAGGCCATCGGCGGGCTCGGGGAGGGCTTCGCGGCACTCGGCAACGGCTCGCTGGGCCGCATCGTCAACATCGGCGCCGATGGCTTCCCGGACGTCGTGTTCCCGGGCATTCCCTACCCGGTGCTGCTGATGATCGCGCTGGCCGTCGCGGTGGCGGTGCTGCTCAACCGCACCACGCTCGGCCGCTTCATCTATGCCATCGGTTCGAACACCGAGGCGGCGCGCCTGTCGGGCGTGGACGTGCGCGGCGTCACCGTCTTCGCTTACGTGCTGTCGGGAACGCTCGCGGGGCTGACGGGCTGCGTGCTGATGTCGCGCCTGGTCACCGCCCAGCCGAGCGAAGGCCTGATGTACGAGCTCGACGCGATCGCCGCCGCGGTGATCGGCGGCACCTCGCTGTCGGGCGGCGTCGGAACGATATCGGGCACCGTCATCGGCGCCTTCGTGATCGGCATCCTGCGCAACGGCCTGAACATGGGCGGCGTGTCCGCCTTCACGCAGCAAATCATCATCGGTCTGGTCATCCTGCTCACCGTGTGGATCGACCAGATGCGTCATCGCAGATGACACCTCACCGGCAGGACCGCCCGGGAATCGGAGAGAGACAAGCTCGTTCATCAAGAGGACTGACATGAAGAAAATCCTGACCACCGTGTTCGCATCCACGTTCCTGTTCGCCGCCTCGGCGGCATCGTCTGCCGACAAGGAGATCGCAGTCATCGTGAAGACCGCGAACTCCGATTTCTGGCAGAACGTGAAGAAGGGATCGACCGCCGCCGCCGGCGAGCTCAAGGGCTACACCGCCAGCTTCCAGGGCGCGGCGTCGGACACCGATCTCGCCGGCCAGGTCGCGCTGGTCGAGAACGCCGTGAACCGCAAGGTCGCGGCCATCGTGCTCGCGCCGTCCGATCCCGATGCGCTGATTCCCGCGATGAAGAAGGCCTGGGAGGCCAAGATCCCGGTGATCCTGATCGACTCCGCGGCCAGCGACGCGGGCAAGGACTACTACCAGTCCTTCCTCGCCACCGACAACAAGAAGGCGGGCGAGCTGTGCGCGCAGGCCCTGATCGACAAGGTCGGCACGACGGGCAAGATCGCGATCATGTCGTACACGGCAGGTTCCGGCTCCGAGATCGGCCGCGTCGGGGGCTTCCGCAAGTACATCGAGACCCACTCGAAGCTGCAGGTCGTGGGCCCGTTCTATTCGAACTCGCAGATGGGAACGGCGCTGAACCAGACCACCGACGTGCTCGCGGCGAACGCCGACCTGAAGGGCCTCTTCGGCGCCAACGAGCCGACCGCGATCGGCATGGGCCGCGCGCTCGTGCAGTCGGGCAAGGCAGGCAAGGTGGTGGCCATCGGCTTCGACGGCAACGGCGACCTGCAGGGCTTCATCAAGGACGGCACGCTCGAAGCCATCGCCGTGCAAAGCGCCTACCAGATGGGCCACCTGGGCGTGAAGACCGCGGTGGAAGCGAGCCAGGGCAAGACCGTGCCGAAGTTCCGCGACACCGGCGTGGTGATGGTGACCAAGAAGAACATCGAGTCCACCGAAGCGAAGAACGTCCTGTACTGAGCGACTCGAAGGGAGCGTCATGCTGACTGTCATCTGCGACACCCCGGGCACCTTGCGTGTCGTGGACAGGGAAATGCCCCTGCGCGGCGACGGCGAGGTGCTGCTGCGGGTGCGGCGGGTGGGGGTGTGCGGCACCGACCTGCACATCTTCACCGGCCACCAACCCTATCTCGAATACCCGCGCGTGATGGGCCACGAGTTCTCCGGCACCGTGGCCGAAGCGCCCGCCGGCAGCGCGCTGGCGGTCGACGACCCGGTGTTCGTGATGCCCTACCTGTCGTGCGGCAACTGCATCGCGTGCCGCCAGGGCAAGACCAACTGCTGCGTGGCCATCCAGGTGCTGGGCGTCCACCGCGACGGGGCCTTCACCGAGTACATCAGCGTTCCGCAGGCCTTCGTCCACAAGGCGGAAGGCGTCACGCTCGACCAGGCGGCGATGCTCGAGTTCCTGGCCATCGGCGCACACGCCGTGCGGCGGGGCGATGTGCAGGCCGGCCAGCGCGTGCTGGTCGTCGGCACCGGGCCCATCGGCATGGCGGCGCTGACGTTCGCCGTCCTGCGCGGCGCCACCGTCACCGCGCTCGACACGCGCCGCGATCGCGTCGACTTCTGCTGCGAGCACCTGGGAGCGCATGCCGGCGTGGTGATCGGCCCGAGCGACGAAGCGGAGCTGTCGCGGCTGACCGGCGGCGATTTCTTCGACGTCGTGTTCGATGCCACCGGCAACGCCCGCGCGATGGAACGCGGCTTTCGCTTCATCGCCCACGGCGGCAAGTACGTGCTGGTCTCCGTCGTGCGCGACAACATCGCCTTCGCCGATCCCGAGTTCCACAAGCGCGAGGCGAGCCTGCTGGGCAGCCGCAACGCCACGATGGAGGATTTCGAGACCGTGCTCGCCGCGATGCGCGCCGGCCAGATCCCGCACGAGGCGCTGAACACGCACCGGCTCGCCCTCGCGAACCTGCCCGCCGACTTCGTGCAGCTGCTCGACCCGTCGCGAGGCGTGGTCAAGGCCATCGTCGAGTGCTGAGGGGTCGCACGATGGCGCTGCCCATTCTTCAATTCGGCACCGGTCGCTTCCTGCAGGCGCACGTGGACCTGTTCGTGTCGCAGGCGCTCGCGCGGGGCGAGGCCCTCGGCGGCATCGCCGTCGTGCAGACGACGGGCAGCGCGCAGAGCACGGCACGCACGGCGGCGCTGGCCGGCGGCGCGGGCTACCCCGTCGAGGTGCGCGGCCTGCTCGACGGACGCCGGCTGTGCGAGACCGTGCGCGTCGACTCGGTGCGGCAGGCCTGGCATGCCGACACCCATTGGCCGCAGATCGTCGAGGCGGTCGCCACGGACGTCCGCGTCATCGTGTCGAACACGGGCGAACGCGGCTACGCGCTCGACTCCGCCGATGGGCCGTCGCTGTTGTCCGGTGGCACGGCCGCGCCGCGCAGCTTCCCGGCGAAGCTGGCCGTGCTGCTGTATCGCCGCTGGCGGCATCAGCCGGGTGGCGGCCCGTCGCTGTTCCCCTGCGAACTCGTGCCGAGGAACGGCGACACCTTGCGCGCGGTCGTCTGCGAACTCGCGAAGGCGTGGCAGGCGCCGGCGTCCTTCATCGACTACCTGCACGACGAGTGCGTGTGGGTCAACTCGCTGGTCGATCGCATCGTGTCGGAGCCGCTGGTTCCGGTCGGCGCGGTCGCCGAGCCGTATGCCCTGTGGGCGATCGAGCGGCAGCGCGGCATGGTGCTGCCGTGCACGCATCCGGCCATCGTCCTGACCGACGAACTGGGGCGCTTCGAGCGATTGAAGCTGATGCTGCTGAACCTCGGCCACACGTTTCTCGCCGAACGCTGGCTGGCCGGCGGGCGGCCGCGCGATGAAACCGTCCTGCAGGCCCTGGGCGATGCGCTGTTGCGCGCCGAGCTGGAAGCGGTCTGGCGCGACGAGGTGATGCCGGTGTTCGACGCCCTCGGCGAAGGCCGCGACGCGCGCGACTACCTCATCGTGCTTCGCGATCGCCTGCTCAATCCGTTCCTGGCCCACCGGCTGGCCGACATCGCGCAGAACCACGCGTCGAAGAAGCAGGCGCGCATCGGCCTGCTGCTGTCCCATGCGGACAAGCTGGGACTGCCGCCGACGCAGACGCGATTGAGGGCGGCGATGGCCACCGATGAGGAGCTGCATTCATGAAGCGAACCGGTGAGGGCAGGGGCCGCATGCTCGTGACGGGCGCGGCCGGCAAGGTGGGGCAGGCCTTTCTCGCGCGCGCGCTGCACGACCCGGCGTTCGACCGCTTCGTGTTTCGCGCCTTCACGCATCGACGGCCACTCGACGCGCACGATCGCCTCGAATGCGTGCAGGGCTCGATCCAGAACCGCGTCGACGTCGACCGCGCGCTGGACGGCGTGACCCATGTGCTGCACCTGGCCACCAGCAAGGAAACGCCTGACGACGTGATGGACGTGGCCGTGAAGGGCATGTTCTGGTTGCTCGAAGCCTGCCGCAGCAGCGCCAGCTTCGAACAATTCCTGCTCGTCGGTGGCGATGCAGGCGTCGGTCATTTCTTCTATCCGCACCCGGTGCCCGTCGTCGAGACGCAGCCCCACAGCGCCTACCCCGGCTGCTATGCCTTGTCGAAGGTGCTCGAAGAAGTGATGCTGCAGCAGTACTTCGTCCAGTACGGCCTCAACGGCTGCTGCCTGCGCGCACCGTGGATCATGGAGAAGGACGACTTCAGGTTCCAGTTGTCCTTCGGCCCCGATGTGTTCGGTGGGCCGCGCTGGTGCGAGCTGGTCGGCGCCGAAGCGGCCGCCGCCCATGTCGCCAGCGGCGCGGTTCCGGTGATGCTCGACGAGGCAGGCGTGCCGGTGCAGCGCAATTTCGTGCATGTGGACGACCTGGTCGACGCCATCTGCATCGCGGTCGATCACCCCCGGGCGCGGCAGCAACTGATGAACATCGCGATGGACGAGCCGGTCGACTACGGCGTGCTGGGCGACTACCTCGCGCGCACGCGGGGCGTGCCGCTGGTGCCCGTCAAGACGCCGTACCACTCGACCTGGCTCGACAACACCAAGGCCAGGTTCCTGCTCGGCTGGCGACCGACGTACGACATGGCCAGGCTGGTCGAGACCGCGTGGTCGCATCGCCGCGCCGTCGACGACCCGCGCCAGGTCTGGTACCCCGGCTGAAGGCCGCGGCATCACTCGGACCCGGGTGGCACTCCGCCATGCCGGCCTGTTCTGTTCCATCGGAAGGAGACATCATGCAGATGAACAAGAGAACGCTGGTCGCCACCCTGCTCGCCGCGGCGGGGGTGTCGCTGGTTCCCGGCTTGGGTGCTGCCGCCGGCAAGCGGCTGGTGATCGGTTTCGCGCAGACCGGCGCAGAGAGCGAATGGCGCACGGCGAACACCGAATCGGTGAAGTCCGCGGCGAAGGCCGCCGGCGTCGAGCTGAAGTTCTCCGACGGGCAGCAGAAGCAGGAGAACCAGATCAAGGCGATCCGGGCCTTCATCGCGCAGAAGGTCGACGTGATCATCCTCGCGCCGCTGGTGACGACCGGCTGGGACACGGTGCTGAAGGAAGCGAAGGCCGCGAAGATTCCGGTCATCCTCGAGAGCCGCAATGTCGAGGTCAAGGACCCGACGACCTGGGCCTCGTTCGTCGGCTCGGACTTCGTCGAGGAAGGCCGACGCGCCGCCCGCTGGCTGCTGGACCACACCAAGGACACGCAGGGCGACGTCAACATCGTCGAGCTGCAGGGCACCGTCGGCTCCGACCCCGCGAACGACCGCAAGAAGGGCTTCGAGGAAGTGATCAAGACGAACCCGCGCTACAAGGTCGTCCGGTCGCAGACGGGCGACTTCACGCGCTCGAAGGGCAAGGAGGTGATGGAGGCTTTCCTGAAGGCGGAAGGCAAGAAGATCCATGTCCTCTACGCACACAACGACGACATGGCGATCGGCGCCATCCAGGCCATCGAAGAGACGGGACTGAAGCCGGGCAAGGACATCCTCGTCATCGGGGTCGACGCGGTGAAGGGCGCCTTCGAAGCCATGATGGCCGGCAAGATGAACGTGTCGGTCGAATGCAGCCCGCTGCTCGGTCCGCAGCTGATGGAGGCCGCCAAGAAGGCGGCGGCCGGTGAAACACTGCCTCGCTGGATCAAGACGAACGAGGGTGTGTTCCCGCAGGAGGTCGCGGCCAAGGAGTTCCCGAACCGCAAGTATTGAGCGTCAGCCGCAACCCGGCGGTGCGGCCATCGACACTCCTGCGCACGGTCACTGCATCAGCGCCGCGACCTCTGCGGCACTCAGCGCGCCCGCTTGGACGCGGAAGTCCTGGATTCGGCCGTCGAACGACGGATGCCCCCAGTTGCGCCCCAGGAAGGCCACCTGGTCGCCGACCTGCCGCGGCGACAACAGGATGGCGTCCGAGCTCGCCACCTCGGTGCCGTCGACGTAGAGCCGCCCGGTGCTGCCCTGCAGCGTGACCGCCACATGGACCCAGCGCCGGATGGGCAGGAAGCCCGGCGCTTCCACGGCCTGCTCGTCGTTGTGTCCCGCGCCGCAGATCCCGAAACGCAGCCCCTGGCCGGCCTTGGGCGCGATCCGCATGTAGGAGAAGCCGTCGTGCCCGGCGAAGAACAGGCAGCTGTCCCAGCGCAGCGAATTCGCATAGGCCCACAGCGACACGGTGAAATCGTCCAGGCCGCTGAAGATCCCCGGCGGCAGTTGCAGGCCGGCCGCCTTGCCGTCGAACGCCACGGCCTTGTCGTTCCGGCGTCCCTCGCCCCAGGTCGCCCCGTCCAGCAACGTGCCCTCGATGGTGGTTCTGCTGCCGGCCGGGGTCAGCAGCGTACCGGCGGTGCCGGTGCCGTTCATGCCGTTCAGCGGCATCGACAAGCGCGTCTCGCCGGACACCGAGGCCCGAACCGAGCCCGAGCTGGCGCTTGCGCCGCCGCTGCCCAGGGCGGTGACCTGGTAGAACCAGATGCTCCTGGGCGCGGCGTCGGTGTGGGTGAGCAGTTCGTCGGCCGCGACCGTGGCCAGTTCGGTGAAGGGCCCATCGGCACTCGCGCTTCGCCTGACCACATAGGACGTCGCGCCGACGCTGCCCCACCACGACAGCACCGCGCGACCATCGCGCACAGGGGCGGTCAGGCCGGACGGCGGCTTCATCGGCCCTGCATAGGCCGGGCGGCGGTGGATGAGGGTCGGGAACACCACGTCGTCGCCACCGCTGGACCCATAGTTCGGCTCGCACAGCGGCACCATGCGCGCGACGTTGGGCGCTGCCAGGCCCATTCGATTCACATAGTGGTTGTAGATGGGCTCCCAGGCGTTCCGCTTGTGCTGGAACGACTGGTTCACTTCCGTCCACAGCGACGTGTGGGGTTCCGGCGGGTTCTGCTCGCGTGCATACGGCATCGGGTACGTGTTGCCGTTCTCGTCCAGCAGGTTGGAGCGGGCCACGTATTCGGCTCCCGCGAGGAAGCGGTTGTCGTACAGCCCGTAGAGGTCGTCGCCCTGGCTCCAGGCCATCTCCAGCAGGTCGCCACCCAGCGACATGCCCAGCGTCGAGTGGCCCTGGTCGCGGCCGCTCTCTTGCCATTGCCCGAAGTGACCCGGGTGCATGAAGTAGACGGCGTGCACGATGGAGCCATTGCCGAACATCGTCAGCTTGCCGCGGTTGTTCGCCGCGTAGTAGTCGCAGGCCTGCCGGTACAGGTCGGGCCGGTCGCAGAACACCCCGATGGCCAGCGTGCCGCACAACGAGGCCATGTCCCAGTTGGCGTGGGAACCCGGGTGCGCCCCGCTGAGGAATCGCGACGAGATGCCGACGAAGACGCTCGTGAGCATCTCCTGGAAGCGCGCCAGGCGCTCGGGCGGCCAGCCGGGGTAGCCGCGCATGATCTCGCCGGCCTGGGCCCATTGATGGCCCTGCATGCCGGCCAGCAGGATGAAGGTGTGGTCGTCATGGGCGGTCGAGCCCTCGGGCACGGTCCCGATCACCTTCAGCGTGTTCGCCCACGCATCCAGTGTTTCCACCGCCTTGTCGGCATAGCGCGTGTCGTCCGACAGCCGCCAGCGCAGCGCCAGGCACCAGGCGCGCTGGATGTCGCGGTACATCGCGAACTTGCTGCTGTCGGCGCGATAGACACCGGCGAGCGGATTGGGCTTGCCATCCAGGCTGGCGGCGCGGTCGGCGCACAGCTTGTTCCACCAGCCGGTCCACGGCTGCTGGCCGGCCTTGATGTGCTCGCGGATGCGAGCGAAGTCGTCATCGGTGACCAGCAGTCCCGGGTGACGGAAGACGCCGCTCACCGAGCCGGGGACGCTCGCGGACGGGCTTGGCCCCTGGCCTCGAGCCTGCGCGGACTGGCCGGTGTCCTCGGCGCCCGCGCCACATCCGGACAGCAGCGGGAACATCGGGAGCAGGCCCAGCCCCAGAGAGAGCGCACGCCGTGCGGGATCGGGCAATTGACCGAGGTCGGTGCGTTCCGGGAATGTCTTCGACACGTTCACGTCCTTGTTCTCCCTCGTTGAGTTCAGCGGGGAAACGGAGCGGGGTTGGCCAGGTAGGCCTTGGACAGGCGCGCGAACTGGCCGCCGTCGTTCGTGATGTCCGCCGACGTGTCGTCCCCGGGACTGAAGACGATCGCGAATGTGCCGTTGCCCGCGTACTGCGTTGGATGCGTCAGCATGTACTGGACGTGGTTGTCCCGATAGTGCTTCGGCGTTCCGCCGGGGGTCGTCGAGGGCACGCCCATGGGGGTCTGCCAGTACAGGATCGGCAGGCCGCCCAGGTGGCTGCGCACGATGCTCCAATCGTTGATGCCCTGGTTGAAATTCGGTGTGGTGACGTTGTTCTCGTCCAGGTAGAACGGGCCGGGGCCGCGATTCGCACAATTTGGCACGGGGTTCGGGTCTTCAAAGCAACCTGCATCGCGATCGCTCGTCTGCGCCACGATGAAGTCGGCCTTGTCTGCACCGAGTTTGGCCATGAAGGTGCCGGTGGCGTCTGGATCGCCCGACCACAACGACGGGGGGAAGCCCATCCTCGCCTTGGGCGCGTACGTCCGCCCGAGCGTCAACAGGCAACCGACGACGCCGACGGCCGTATCCGGTTGGCTGGCGCATTCCGGCACCGTGCTCACGCGCGCCGGCAACTTCGCCGGGTCGCCGCCGGGTGCACCGCCCTGGGCGAAGCCCCAGAAGTCAGGCTCGAGGTTGACCAGGGTGGGACGGCCGGTCTCGGCGATCTTCTGGTACATCAACTTGACTTGCGCCCAGTAGGCGGCCATGAACGGCGCGTCGTTGATGACGGTGACGTCGCCACCCCGCAGGGAAGGCATCTGGAACAGGGTGAACATCGGCACGGCGCCCATGGCCGCGACGTCGTTGGAGAAGACCGTTATGACGCCACCGTCCGGATAGTTGTATTGCCATTGAGGCCATGCGTTGCCGCCGCCGGAGTTGAAACCCGTGACCGCCACGAGATAGGTATCGATGATGTCCGGAGCGATCTGCTGGGCCTTCATGTCCGCGAAAGTACTGGCCGCGCCGAGGCCCACGAGGAGCCGGCCGGGCTTGCCGAGGGCTGTCGTGATCGAAGGTGCGGGCGCAGGCGCGGGCGCTGACCCGACCGGTGCTGCAGCGGTGCCCGAATCACGGCCTCCGCCGCAGGCAGACAGCACCATGGCGCACAGCAGTGCGCTTGTCGCCGTGGCGAGTCCGGGGCGTTGGCTTGGCATGCTCATCGTGAAGATCCTGTTGCGTCAAAGTAAGTGCGGCGCGCCCGTGTCACTCGACATGCAGCGCCCTCGATTTCTGCCAGTGTGTGGGTCGCGATGTCGGGAAAGCTGACCGAACTTGCGGAGTCGCCCGTGAGCATTTCACGGGTTCGCGCGGGACGACTCAGCAGGGCGAGTTGGTCTGCGTGAGCACGCCGAGGCGGTACGGCAGCTTCTCGTAGCTGTCCTTCGCTCCAGGCGTCAGCCCCTGGTAGAGGAAGCGCATGTTGCAGGCACTGACCTCGACGTTCTGGTCGTACCCGCTGCGCAGCATTTCGCCGTGGCTGATGCCCTGGCTCCACTTGCCGGTCGGGAAGCTCACGTTGGCGTCGCCGGCGAACGGGCTGGACTCGGTCGCGGCCAGCGGCGTCCAGGCTCCGCCCAGGCTGCTCGCGGTCCACGAGCGGAAGTACCGGCCGTTGCTGCCGATGGCCTCGACGATGAGCAGGTACTGCCCGGTCTCGCGCACCTTGTACACCTGGGGTGCTTCGAAGACCTTGTTGCGGTCGGCGTCCTGCAGCGCGATCACCGTGTTGCCGAAGCCGTTGGGGAAGTTCGCGAGCGTGGTCTGCGACCGGTAGATCTGCCCGTTGTCACCGGCGGAGAACAGGTGGCAGTTGGCCGCGTCGCAGGCCACGGCAAAGTCCAGCCAGTTGCCACCGTTGCCGGTGTTCTGCTGGACGATCGGCGGCACGCCGCTGTAGAAGGTCTTCAGCGCGCTCCACCCACCCGGGTTGCCGATGTCGGGGTTGGTCGAGTAGGCGGCGTTGCCGTTCTGGAACACCAGGTACCACAGCCGCGAAGGCGCGTGGAAGAACACGAAGGGCGCAGCCCGGTATCCGCCTCCGATGGCGGTGGAGTCGAGGAAGTAGGGCGTTGCTGCCCCGGCGTTCGACCAGTCCGTGAACGAGCGGTACTCGAGGCCCCACCCGTTGCCCTTGGCCTGGGTGGAGAACACGTGCCACAGGCCGTTGTAGTACACGACCGACGGGTCCTTGATCGCCACTTCCGGGAACTGCGCGGCAGGCTTGGCCACCATCAGCGCCGCGCTCGAGGTCCAGCGGAAGCTGGACGGCAGCGCCACGTTGCCGGGTCCGCCGCCGGGCGGCGGCGTGGTGGCGCCGACGGGCACGAGCGCCCAGGTCTGGTTGCGGCCGCTGTAGTCGGTGTACTGGGTGACGTCGCCACCATCGGCGGTGGACGCGCCGGCGACTTCGAGCGCCTTGCCCGAATTGCGGTTGATGAAG
Organism: Rhizobacter sp. P5_C2; assembly: GCF_054049715.1. Lineage (NCBI taxonomy): Bacteria > Pseudomonadati > Pseudomonadota > Betaproteobacteria > Burkholderiales > Sphaerotilaceae > Rhizobacter > Rhizobacter sp. P5_C2. The sequence continues at coordinate 78,601 of NZ_JBFULV010000020.1, forward strand.
CGCACCGCGTTGTTGTCGGTGCCGACCAGCTGCCACTGCTGGTTGACGCCATCGTGGTCGGTGTACTGGTTGACGGCGGCCCCGTCGGCCGTCGAGAGGTTCCACACGTCGACGACCTTGCCCGAGTGCCTGTTCTTGAGCCGGTAGTAGCCGTTGCCGGAGCTGACCAGCTGGAACTGCTGGTTGGCGCCGTCGTGCCGGCTCCACTGGCGGAACTCGGCGCCGTCGCCGGTCATCCAGTTGTAGAGGTCGAGCGCCTTGCCGCTGTTGACGTTGACGAGGGTGTACCAGGCATTGCCGTCGACCGTGACGGCGGCGTGTGCCGGGGCGGTTGCCACCAGCGTGCCCACCGACAGCACGAAGGCCGCCAGCGTCGACAGCGTGTTGCGAAGCTTCATCGTGTTCTTCATGACGGGTCTCCGTTCAGATGAGAGGGGGCTCACAGGTCGCCGAACCCGATCGCGCCGTTGCAGTGCAGCCATTCGCTGCGGCCGCTGCCGCCGCCGCACCGGCCGTTCTGGTACACGCCGGTGTTGTAGGTCTGGTTCTCGGCTTGCCGCACGCTGCCGTTCACGCTCAGGGAGTCGACCTGCACGTCGCGCCCGGCGGCGTCGTTGGTGAACTCGACGGTGCTGCCGCCCGACAGGCTGGTCGTGAACGTGTAGTTGGTCATGGTCTTGCCGAGCGTCCAGCTCTGCACGGCGGTGCCGCCGATGCGCAGGGTCACGCGCTCCTGGCCCGAGGTTCCCCGTGCACGCACGACGATGGACTTGCTGGTCGTGCCGCCGCCACCGCCGCCGGTGTTGCTGCGCACGTAGTTGCCGAGCCAGGTCAGCGCGGGCCGCTCGCTGCCATCGCGGCGCACGAGGTGCGAGTTGGCCACCCACGTCTGGCCTTCGATGTAGCCCCACAGCGTGACGCCCGCGACGCCCGGGTGCGTCCACAGCAGCGGGAACTTCTGTTGATAGCGCGCCAGCTGTGTGGCGTCGTCACCGGTCATGTCCAGTTCGGACACGTAGATCGGCACGCCGGCCTGGGCCAGCGAGTCCAGGTTCTGCGTGATCGTCGCCGGCGCCAGGTTGTCGATGCTGAAGTAGTGCGACTGGATGCCCACGCCGTCGATCAAGCCGCGCGACTTGAGGATGTTGACGATGCCCTTGTAGCGGTTCAACGCGTTGGCGTCGTTGATGATCCCGTACTCGTTGATCAGGAGCTTGGCGTTGGGGCAATGCTGGCGGGCCTTCTGGAACGACCAGACGATCCAGTCCCAGCCGGTCGAGCCCGCGCCGCCGAGGGCCTCGCGGTAGCTGGCCGGTTGGTGCAGCGGCTCGTTGACCACGTCGATGTACTGCGTCTGCGGGTAGCGCTGGCAGTACTGGCGCATGAAATCCTCGACCTCGGCGGCTTGCTGCGGCGCGCTCAGCCCGTCGATCCAGTTCGGCGCCTGCGAACCCCACACGAAGGTGTGCTGCTTGAACGGAAAGCCGTTGGAGCGCGCGTAGTTGTAGGCGGCGTCGAGCTGGCTCCAGTTCATCTGGCCGCGCACCGGCTCCACCGACTCCCACTTGCCGGCGTTCTCCGGCGAGACCTGGTTCCAGTAGGTGCTGAAGTTGCCCGGCGGATTGCCGGCAATGATGTTGCCGAGGAACTTGGGCTTGCCGACGGCAATCTGCGCGTGGGCCAGGCCGGCTGAACCCAGCAGGCCGAGGGCTGCCATGGTGCAGGCCATGGCGCGATTCACGGACTTGAAGATGTATGCGGTGTTCATTGTTCGTCTCCCTTGAAGTGTTGAATGGGTCGGTTTGACAACGGCGCGAATGCGCATCAGCGCAGCCCCACGCCGCCCTTCTTGTCGTAGCCCTGCGTCCAGCCGAGCAGTCGGCCACCATCGGTTTCCGGCGATGTCTGGGGCGTGTCACCGGCGCCGAAGAACAACCCGGCAATGTGCGCGTCAGCCACCTTGTCGAGGTTGTTGAAGAGGTAGTCCACCTTGTTGTCCTGCCAGTGGTTGGTCGTGTTGTTCTGCTGCGAGTTGCCGAGCGGGACCTGCCACATCACGGTGGACTTGCCGACGACCTCGGCCAGCTTCTTGCTCCAGGCCAGGTAGGCCGCGAAGCTCTGGTCGGTCCAGAAGGTGTCCTTGTTGTAGGTGGCCTTGTACCAACCCGCATCACGGTCGGAGGGGTCGGTGGTCACGAAGTCGCCGCTGCCGGCGCCCAACGCCAGCATGAACTTGCCGATCTCCTCGGCGTTGCCGCTCTCGGTGTGGTTCCACGACGAGGCATGCAGTCCGACGGCTGCGTTCGGCGCGTACTGGCGTGCCATCGCGATCATGCAGCGGCCGAGGCCCGCGGCACTGTTCTCCTGCTGGGCGCAGTCGGTGGGATTGGCGGCCGCCACCTGGGCCGGCACGGCATGCGGATCCTTGTTCCTGCCGCGCACGAAGCCCCACAGGTCGGGCTCGATCTGCAGGATCACGCGTTCCTTGCCGATCGTCTGCAGCAGGAAGCGCCAGTCGGTGAAGTAGCGCTTGAGCGTTGCCGCATCGTTCATCGCCGCCAGCTCGGCCTCGCCTTCCTGGTAGCCCGCGGCCGACTTCATCACGTAGTACGTGAACATCGGCACGCGCGGGCGGGCCGCGTTCTGCCAGGTCGCGGCCTTGTTCGCAGCGATGCTGTTGCGCAGCTGCGTCGCCGGCGCATGCGTGTTGTCCCAGCAGGCCCACCAGTTCACCTGGGTGCTCGGACACGCCTTCAGGTAGGCGTCGGCAGGAACCGGCAGGCTGGCGAGATAGGAATAGCGCACGTCGAAGGGGGCTGCCGCTGCGCTCGAGTCGTCCATCTGTGCGCCGATCAGCAGCCTGGTCTGGCCCATGAAGGTGCCGAAACTGCCGCTCGCCGTCCCGGCGCATTGGCCGTCGAACGGGTTGAGGTACCAGCGCTGCTTCGCCGACGACCGGTCGGCGTCCTGGTAGATCTTCGACAAGGCATTGGCGTCGCCCACGGTCACGAACTTGCCCGAGTAGCTCGAGACGATGTTGACCGCGCCGCCGCCCGTGCTGCGCAGCGCGAACAGCTGGTTGGCGGTGCTCTTGTAGACCCACTGCTTGAGGGGCGTGTTGTCGCCGGTCTGCCAGCCGTAGACGTCCAGGGCCTTCTCGCTGTGCACCGGCCGCAGCGACCACGATCCGTCGGCCACCTGGGTGAGCTTCCATTGCTGGTTGGCCGCGCCGTTCGACTGGTACTGGATGATGTCGGCGCCGTCGTCCCTGGACCAGCCCAGCACGTCGAGTGCGAGGCCGCTTGCTTCATTGACGATGGTGTAGGTCTTGCCGCTGACCGGTGCGTCCGCGCAATTGCCGGCATGGGCGGCAAACGACGCCAAGGTCCCGACCGCCACGCCGATCAGCGTTCGCAGCACGATGCGGCTGGTGCCGGCCGCGGAAGCGCTTGAATTGTCTTGCTTGTCGAGTGTCATGTCTTGATCTGCTTTTTTCAGTTCACCAGCGTCGTGATGCTCTTGGCCGGCAGCGAAATGGAGAACGTGTTCGCGCTGACGCCGATCGCAGGCTGTTGCGCGAACGTGGCGGTCCCGGTGGTGCGGTACGGCGTCAGGCTGGTCAGCGAGCGGCCGGCGGGGGCGATCGACGTCGTCAGCGTGACGTCCGCCGCGTTCTCGTTCACGAGCACCACCACGGCCTTGCTGTCGGCAGCGCCGGGGGGTGTGCCGAATGCCGAGACGCGGACACCCTTCTGCGGCAGCGCTGTCGCGTCGTAGCGGACGTAGCCCGGACGGATGAAGTACGAGAAGTGCTTCAGGCCGATGCCGAAGTAGGTCGGCTTGTTGTTCGTGCCGATCAGGCCGGTCGGCGTCGCGTCGTTGGAGTTGACGAGCCACCAATGGACGTAGGCGTTGTACTGCGACAGCGTCAGGCCGTCGTGGACTTCCTTCGCCATCGCGATGGCGTCGTCGATGCTGGTCTGCCAAGACGTCTTCGCGTCCGATTTGTTGACGGAGTCCAGGAAGTGCTCGGTCATCCAGACGTCTTTTCCGAGCTTTGCCGCCGCGCTGGAGTAGTTCGGTGTGCCGCCGTACAGGTGGCCGCCGACGATGGAGAGGTTGCCGGCTGCCTTCGAGTCGGCCAGCAGCGTGTCGGTGGTGGCCTGCGAGTAGTAGAACGATTCCGCCGCCATCAGCCTGGTGGTGGTGCCGGCGATGGCCGTCGCCCCGTAGCCACCGACCCAGGCCGTCATCTCGTCGGCGTTCCACAGGCAGGACTCGTAGTCCTTCGGGTCCCAGTCCGGCTCGTTCTGCAGCGACACCGCGTGCAGCTTCACATTGCGCGTGGCGGCGTAGCGGATGTAGGCGTTCAGGTACTGGGCGTAGTCCGCATACATCGCGGGGTCGAGCCGTCCGCTGTAGAGCGGGTTGCTGCGTTCCGTGTTGACGATCTTCATGCTCGCCGGGGGTGACCACGGCGAAGCGAAGACGATGGCTCCCCGCGCCTGGGCACCGATGCCGTTCTCCAGCTCGGCCGTCCATTGCGTGGTGTCGGCGGTCTTGGCCGAGGCGTTCCAATTCGCCGGCGCGATGCGCAGCCGGATGATGTTCAGTCCCAGGCTGTCGGCGAGGCTGGTGCCGAACAGCACGTTCAGGCGCTCGTCCGACATCTTGCTGTAGTACCAGGCCGCCGAGCCGCCGAAGCCCTGGATCGTCTGCTTCGTATCGCCGAAGTCGATGGCGGCCGTGGTCGACGCGGGCTTGATGGTCAGCGTGGTGCTGATGACCGCCGGGCTGTAGTGCGCGCCGTCTCTCGGAACGAAGGTGGCCTGGACGATGGCCGTCCCGGCGGCGGCCGTGGTGGCGGTGCCCAGGGGCTTGCCGTCGATGGTCATGTACGACGCCGCATCGGCAGTGCCCTGAACGCCGTAGAGCGCGTACGGTGACGTGGTGATCTGCGCGGCCGTGAGCGCAGAGCCTTGGAGCACGGCGGCGGGGAGGTCCCATCTCGCCGGCGGTTGAGCCTTGTTGACGGTCAGCTTCTGCACGACCGTCACCGTCGAGTACTTCGCCGTGTCCTGCGGCGTGAACTTGAGCGTCAGCGACTGGACGCCGACCTCGGGTTTCGCGCCAACCGCCGGTGAGTAGGTGAACGTGCCTGGCACGCCTGCCTTGGCATTCAACTGCGCCGAGCTGAGCGCGGTGCCCCAGTCGATGGCTGCCGGCTCAGGCCAGGTAATGGCTGCTGCGGGCGCAGGAGCCGGTGCGGGTGCGGGTGCGGGTGCGGGTGCGGGTGCGGGTGCGGGTGCGGGTGCGGGTGCGGGCGCGGGTGCGGGTGCGGGTGCGGGTGCGGGCGCGGGTGCGGGTGCGGGTGCGGGTGCGGGCG